>DASUUK010000066.1 GCA_036374135.1 Euzebyales bacterium | reverse complement strand
GGACGTCCGCGAGCTGCTCATCGCGAACCTCGGTGTCGTCGTGTCGTGTTGCCATCGTTGCTCCATCGGCTCGAGCGAACCCGGTCCGACCCCCCGGCGGGCAGACGGTACGGAGGTCCATCACCGCACCTTTTCTGCCCGGCCACGTACCCTGCGGTGCACCAGATCAACCACGTGGCCGACATGCCGGCGAGGTGGTCCGGCAACGGGGCTGGGTACACGGTGCGGCGTGGAGTACGCCACGGGACCGGCGGATCGCGCCGGTCGACGACAGCGATGGAGGATGCGGACATGCGGGCGATCCGGGTGGGTGCGACCGGCGGACCGGAGGAGTTGCAGCTGTGCGATGTGGACGACCCGACGCCGGGTGCGGGGGAGGTGCTGGTCCGCGTGGCCGCCGCAGGCCTGAACTTCATCGACGTGTACCACCGGACCGGCAGATACCCGCTCGACCTGCCGACCGGCATCGGCCTCGAAGGGGCCGGCGTCGTCGAGGAGGTCGGCGCCGGCGTCACGGAGTTCGCTCCGGGTGACCGTGTCGCGTGGGCGAACGAGCTCGGCTCCTACGCCGAGCTCCAGACCGTGCCGGCCCACCGGACCGTCGTGGTGCCCGACGACATCGACGTGAAGGTCGCCGCGGGGGTCATGCTGCAGGGCATGACCGCGCACTACCTGGTCACCAGCACCTTCGCGCTGGGCAGCGAGCACACGGCGTTGATCCATGCCGGTGCCGGCGGCGTCGGCCAGCTGCTGGTCCAGCTCGCCTCGCGTGCCGGTGCGCGCGTGCTTGCGACCGTGTCGACTGCTGAGAAGGCCGAACTGGCGGCCGCCGCAGGAGCCGACGATGTCATCCGCTACACCGAGGTCGACTTCGCTGAGGAGGTCGAGCGCCTGACCGACGGCGGCGTCGACGTGGTGTACGAGTCGGTCGGCAGGGCGACGTTCGACCGGAGCCTCACCTGCCTGCGCCCCCGCGGGTACCTGGTCTTGTATGGCCAGTCCAGCGGGGCGGTCGAACCGTTCGATCCGCAGCGGCTGGCCGCCGGTGGGTCGTTGTTCCTGACCCGGCCGACCCTGTTCCACTACATCTCCACCACGGAGGAGCTGCGGTGGCGGGCCGGCGAGCTGTTCGACGCGATCGTCGACGGCGGTCTGACGGTGCGCATCGATCGCGAGCTGCCGCTGGCCGATGCGGCCGATGCCCACCGCTACATCGAGGGTCGTGGCACGCGGGGGAAGGTCCTGCTCGTGCCGTGACGCGGGCGCGTCGGGGTCTGGGCGTTCGAGACGTTGGGTACGCTGCCGTCCGCCGAGCCGGACGTCGAAGGAGTTCGTGACGTGATCTCAGGCAGCGACCGCGGGTCGTCGCAGGGTGCGACCTACGCAGAGCAGTTCCGCCGCAGCATCGATGATCCGGAGGGGTTCTGGCGGGAAGCCGCTGAGCTGATCACATGGGACACCGAGCCAGGCACAGTGCTCGACACCAGCGACCCGTCGCACCCACGCTGGTTCGCAGACGGGCGGCTGAACACCTGCCGCAACGCCGTCGACCGCCACCTCGGCGCCCGTGGTGACCAGCTGGCGATCGTCCACGACTCGCCGGTGACCGGCGGCATCACCCGCCTGACATACCGCGAGCTGCACGACCAGGTCGCGACGTTCGCCGGGGCGCTGCGCAACCTCGGGGTGGGGACCGGCGACCGCGTCATCATCTACATGCCGATGGTGCCGGAGGCCGCGGTCGCGATGCTGGCCTGTGCCCGGATCGGCGCCGTGCACTCCGTGGTGTTCGGCGGGTTCGCGCCCCGCGAGCTGGCCGTGCGCATCGACGACGCCAGGCCCACGGTCCTGGTCGCCGCGTCCTGCGGCATCGAGCCGTCGCGTGTCATCGAGTACATGCCGATCGTCAACAAGGCACTCGACATGGCGACCCACCAGCCCGACGCCTGCGTCGTGCTCCAGCGCGACACCGCACCGGCTGAGCTGACCGACGGCCGTGATCACTCGTGGGTCGATGTGATGGCGGCCGCCGAGCCGGTCGACTGCGTGACGCTCGCAGGCGATGACCCGCTCTACATCCTCTACACGTCCGGCACGACCGGCAAGCCCAAGGGCGTGCTGCGTGACAACGGCGGTCACGCGGTCGCCCTGCGCTGGAGCATGCCGAACATCTACGACACGCATCCGGGCGAGGTGTACTGGGCGGCGTCGGACGTCGGCTGGGTCGTCGGCCACTCCTACATCGTCTACGCGCCGCTGCTGACGGGCTGCACGACGATCATGTACGAGGGCAAGCCGGTCGGCACCCCCGATGCTGGTGCCTTCTGGCGGGTCATCGCCGAACACGGCGTGCACACGCTGTTCACGGCGCCCACCGCGTTCCGGGCGATCAAGAAGCAGGACCCCAAGGGGGAGCACCTCGAGGGCCATGACCTGTCGCGTTTCCGGGCGCTGTTCCTCGCGGGGGAGCGCACCGACCCCGACACCTACGACTGGGCAACGGACCTGCTCGACCGCCCGGTGATCGACCACTGGTGGCAGACCGAGACCGGATGGCCCATCGTGGCCAACCCGATCGGCATCGAGCAGCTGCCCATCAAGCCGGGCTCGGCAGCCGTGCCGGTGCCGGGCTGGCAGGTGGAGGTGCTCGACGAGAAGGGCCGGCAACGGGCCGCGGGGGAGGAGGGCGCGATCGCGATCGCCCTGCCGCTGCCGCCCGGCGCGCTGCTGACCGTGTACGGCGACGACGAACGCTACGTCGCCGAGTACCTGTCGACCTATGACGGCTACTACCTGACCGGCGACGGCGGCTACATCGACGACGACGGCTACGTGTTCGTCATGGGACGTACCGACGACGTCATCAACGTCGCCGGCCACCGGCTGTCGACCGGCGCGATGGAGGAGGTGGTCGCGTCGCACGCCGACGTCGCCGAGTGCGCGGTCATCGGCGTGGCCGACCAGATGAAGGGCCAGCTACCGGTCGGCTTCGTGGTCCTGAAGGCCGGCGTCGACGCCGACCACGACCGGCTGCGGACCGAGCTCGTCCAGATGGTACGCGACGAGGTCGGCGCGGTCGCGGGGTTCCGCGACGTCCGGGTCGTCGACAGACTGCCCAAGACGCGATCCGGCAAGATCCTGCGACGGACCATGCGCAACATCGCCGACGGCAAGGACTATGCGACGCCCTCGACGATCGAGGACGCTGATGCGCTGGCGACGATCGAGCGGGCTGTCGGCCGTTCCTGACCACCCTCGCGCCGCCGCCGCGCCCGGCCGGATGGGCGAGGTGCAGGCCCGACAGCGCGTGTGCGAAGATGTACACGGGGCATCCTCCTACTGCACTCGAGGACGGGCGGAGGCGGCGTGAGGTTGAGCAGTGCTGCGGGAACGCACGTCGGGTTGATCCGCCCGCAGAACGAGGACAGCTACCTGTGCGCGCATCCGGTCTACGCGGTCGCAGACGGCCTCGGCGGCCACGCGGCGGGGGAGGTCGCCTCGGCGCTCGTGGTCGAACGCCTCGGTGAGCTCACGTTCGATGAGGACACCACCGCCGACGCAGCGCAGCAGGAGCTCGCGGAGGCCGTACGTGACGCCAACCGCACGATCCACCGCTCTGCCGCCCAGGACCCACAGCGGGCCGGCATGGGCACGACCGTGACCGCCGCGGTCGCGGTCGGTGCGACGGTGTGCTTCGCCCACGTCGGCGACAGTCGCGGCTACCTGCTGCGTAGCGGCGAGCTGTCACAGATCACCGAGGACCACACGCCGGTCCAGCGTGCGGTGCGCGCGGGCGTGATCTCCGCCGAGGAGGCGCAGCACCACCCGAGCCGGCACGTGCTGGCGCAGGCCGTCGGGCTCGACGTCGACGTCGAGGTCGACACACCGCGGGTCGACCTGCAGGCCGGTGACCGGATCGTGCTGTGCACCGACGGCATGACCGATCCGATCCCGGACGTCGACATCCCCGGCGTCATCGGCGACGCCGACACCCCGGACGCCGCCGTCAAGGCGCTGATCGACGCGGCCCTGCAGCGCGGCGGGCCCGACAACGTCACGGTCGTCGTCCTCGACGCCACGGCGTGAGCACCGTGACCACGTCGCGCAGCCGGTCGGGTGGCAGGCGGCGTGGTGGACGGGGGGCCCGTCGGACCGACGACGGGCACGGCTGATGCCGGCGCGCGGCCGGACGTCGCTCGTCGAGCGCGCGGCCGCGCTCGGCGTGACCGACCAGCGCGTCCTCGACGCCATGGCCCGGTTGCCCCGGGTGGCGTTCGTGCCGCCGAGCGCCCGGCTGATCGCCAACCGCGATGCGCCGATCCCGATCGGGCACGGACAGACCACGTCGCAACCCACGTTGATCGCACACATCGTCGCGTCGCTCGAGCTCGGCCCGAACGACCGGGTGCTCGAGGTCGGGACCGGCCTGGGATACCAGACCGCACTGCTCGCACTCGTCGCCGGCCAGGTCTACAGCATCGACCGCTTCACCGACCTGGTCGAGAGGGCCCGCGGCAACCTCGCCTCGCGCCAGATCCACAACGTGGTCCTCACCGTTGGTGACGGGACCCTCGGCTGGCCCGAGCACGCACCGTTCGACGCCATCGTCGTGTCCGCCGCGTTCGCCGAGGTGCCGCCGCCGCTCGTCGAGCAGCTGGCCGAGGGCGGGCGACTGATCCAGCCGCTCGGTGAGCAACGCGGCGACGACCTGGTGCGCTACGTCAAGCGTGACGGTGCCCTGGTGGTCGACCGACACCTCGGTGCGGCGCGCTTCGTGCCCCTGCGCGGCACGCACGGCCTCGCCGACGACTGACCCATCGCGGGCGTTCGATCGCCGGGGCGAGTCGGCTGCGCGCTAGCCTGACGGCCATGCCCGTGCTGGTGACCGGAGCCGAGCACGGCCTCGGTGCCGCCGTGACGGAGCAGCTGCTGGCGGCCGGCGGTGAGGTCCGTGCCTTCCTCGACGCGACCTCCGTCGGCGACGACGTCGCCGCCGCACTCCGCGCGCGTGGCTGCAAGGTCGCCGTGGGTGAGCTCGACGATGAGGGGCACATGGAGGCGGCACTCGCGCAGGTGCACACCGTCGCGCACTGCGTCGTCGGACCGCTGGAAGATCCGGCCGCGCAGGTCGCGGACGCCGCGACGCTCGCGAGTGCGCTGCTGGGGGCCGGCGTGCGGCGGCTGGTGTGGGTCCGCGAGCTCGCCGCCGACCCGGCGAATCCGTACCTTGCTGCTCTGGACGAGATCGACGATCTGTTCGAGGACCTGCCCGTCGAGACCGTCACGCTGTCGACCGCTGTGCGGTACGGGCCCGCCGACCCGCTCACCAGGCGGCTCGCCGCAGGGTGGGTGCCGGCCACCGCGGTCGACCTCGACACGCCGCACGCGCCGATCCACCTCGGCGACGTGGCCCGCGCGGTCATCGCAGCCGATCGGCAGCGCGCCGCGGCCGCAGACCTGCACATGCGCCTCGGCCTGGTGGGACCCGAGGCGATGTCGCTGGGTGAGCTGCTCGCGCGGCTCGGGGCCCCTGCCGAGGAGCCTGCGGCGCGGCGGGCCGACGCCGCGCCCGCGTGGCTGACCGACTGGCTGTCGCACGCTGCCGTCGCGCCGCCCGACGGTCCCGCGCCCATGAACGTGGCGCGCGGCGCGATCCACCTCCCGACCCCGGCGGCGCGATGACGCCGTGTTAGCGCTGGCATCGCAACGGGGTACACGCACACGGCGTGCCCATCGAACCCAAGGCGGTCCGCAGTGAACGACGAGTACCACTGGTGTCATAGGCACAACCGGGTTGAGGCCAGCGGTGAGACGTGCCCGGAGCGCTACCTGCTCGGTCCCTACCCGACGGCCGCCGCCGCCCGCAACTGGAGGCAGCAGCGCGACGCACGCGAGGATCGTTGGGAGGCGCAGGACGAGGCCTGGGAGGGCGAGTGATGGCCGACGGCGGTGAGCGGCGGATCGGTGACCACGTCGTGCTGTCGCGGTCCGGCGACCGCGTGGTGACCGTGCGGATCGATCGCCCGCCTGTCAACGCGCTGAACTTCCAGGTGTGGGATGAACTGCTGGAGGCTGCGACAGAGCTGGCGACCGACACCGAGGCCCGCGCGGTCGTCCTGTGGGGTGGCGAGCGCGCGTTCGCAGCGGGCGCGGACATCAAGGCGATGGCCGACGAGTCGTTCCAGAGCTTCGCTTCGCGCGCCGCGCGGCTGCAGGAGGCCCTGCGGGCGGTCGCGCAGCTGCCCCAGGTCGTGATCGCGGCGGTGACCGGCTACGCCCTGGGCGGAGGGTGCGAGCTGGCGTTGACCGCGGACTTCCGCTTCGCCGCCGCGGACGCCAGCCTGGGCCAGCCCGAGATCCTGCTCGGCATCATCCCCGGTGCCGGGGGAACGCAGCGCCTGCCGCGCCTCATCGGCGTCCAGCGCGCCCGCGAGCTCGTGTACACCGGTCGGATCGTCGAGGCCGCCGAGGCACTCGACATCGGCCTCGTCGACAGGGTGTGCTCCGCGGACGAGGTCTACGATGCGGCGCTCGAGCAGGCGCGGACCTACGCCCGTGGTCCGTTCGCCCTGCGGTTGGCCAAGCAGGCCATCGATCAGGGCATGGAGCTCGATCTCGACGCCGCACTGCGTCTGGAGTCGGCCCTGTTCACCGCCTGCTTCGCGACCGACGATCGCGAGATCGGCATGCGCGCGTTCATCGAGCACGGGCCCGGCAGGGCGGAGTTCACCGGCCGCTGACGCCGTTCAGCGGGGTCTCAGGACGCAGAACTCGTTGTCCTCCGGATCGGCGAGCACGACCCACGTCACAGCGTCGGCCTGGCCGACGTCGGCGGGCCGGGCACCAAGCCCCCGCAACCGCCCCACCTCTGCGTTCTGGTCATCGTCTGCGGAGGGTGCGATGTCGAGGTGCACCCGGTTCTTGCCGGGCGTCGGATCGGCGACCGCGACCAGGTCGAGCGCTGGCGGCCGTTCGTCGGGATGGCACAGGGTGGCGACCAGATGGCTCACCGCCCGGATCTGCCAGCCGCTGGCGGCTGCCCAGAAGCGGGCGAGGCGGCCCGGGTCCACCGCGTCCACGACGACGGCTGCGAGGGTGCCAGGCTCGTCGAAGCGCGAGTCCGGGGCCAGGACGCAGAACTCGTTGCCCTCGGGGTCGGCGAGCACGACCCAGCTGACGTCGCTCTGCCCGATGTCGGCGTGCCGCGCGCCGCGGGTGATGAGGCGCTCGACGATGGCGTCCTGGTCCGCGGTCGTGGCGCTGGCCAGGTCGAGGTGAACGCGGTTCTTCCCCACCTTCGGCTCCGGCACGGGCACGAAGACCAGCCCGACGTCGGCCTCGAGGCCGCCGGCCGGCTCGACCGCCGCCTCCCGGTCGTCGGTGTGCACGACCGACCAGCCCAGGGCCTCGGCCCACCACCGGGCCTGCGCGGCGTGGTCGGTGGAGTCGATGACCACGGAGTACAGCCGTGTCCCCATGCGCGCAGCCTCGCACCGTGGCCGGGTGACATGCAACCGCGCATGGGCGTCCCGCGCACGCGGCGACGAGCTAGGCTGCCCGACCATGGAGCACCGGGAACTCGGTGGGACGGGCCGGACCGTCTCGCGGATGGGCATCGGCCTCGCCGCGCTCGGGCGCCCGGCCTACATCAACCTCGGGCACGCCGACGACCTCGACGGCGACCACGACGTCGACGCGATGCGTCGCGGGACCGCCGAGGTGCTCGACGCCGCGTGGGATGCGGGCATCACCTACGTCGACGTGGCGCGGTCCTACGGCCGGGCCGAGGAGTTCCTGGCGTCGTGGCTGGACGGCCGCGACAGCGACGAACGGCCCGTGATCGGGTCGAAGTGGGGGTATGCGTACACGGGTGGGTGGCGGCTGGATGCCGACACCCATGAGGTCAAGGACCACTCCCCGGCCATGTTCGAACGTCAGCTGGCTGAGACCCACGCGCTGCTCGGACCGGCCGTCGACCTGTACCAGGTGCACTCGGTGACACCCGACAGCGGGGCGCTCGACGACCCCGACCTGCTCGACGCGCTGGCTCGGCTCCGCGACGCTGGGACCGCGGTCGGTGCGAGCCTGTCGGGTCCACGCCAGGCCGATGCGCTCGCACGGGTCCTGGCGGTCGAACGCGCCGGCGTCCGCCTGTTCTCGACCGTCCAGGCGACCTGGAACGTGTTGGAGCCGTCGGCGGGCGCGATGCTGCGGACCGCCCACGAGGAGGGCGTCGGCGTGATCGTCAAGGAGGCGGTCGCCAACGGGCGTCTGACGCCACGCGGCCACGAGGAGGCGGTCCGCGGGGTGCTCGACCCGATCGCCGCACGGCATGGCGTGACCGTCGACGCGGTCGCGCTGGCCGCGATCCTGGCCCAGCCATGGGTCGACGTCGTGCTGTCGGGCGCTGCGACCGTCGAGCACCTGCGGGCCAACCTGTGCGCGTTCGACGTCTCGCTGAGTGAAGGCGAACGCGATGCGATGGAGGGCCTGAGCGAACAGGCCGGCGCCTACTGGGACCACCGTGGTGAGCTGCCATGGGCGTGACGACACCATCGTCGCATCCGGGCGTGGGCGGCACGCGACGCGACATGTTACCGTCGGGTAACCACGACAGCCGGAGGAGCTGTGAGGATCATCTGCCCAGTCAAACGGGTACCGGACACCGCCGCGACCAAGCGGGTTGATCCGGACGATCACACGGTGGATCGGGACCGTTCGGATCCCGTGCTCAACGCCAACGACGAGTGGGCGATCGAGGAGGCGCTGCAGATCGCCGAGCGCACGCCCGACACCGAGATCGTCGCGCTGTGCATGGGCCCGGACGAGGCGGGGTCGACCGTGCGCAAGGCGCTGTCGTACGGCCTGGACGGTGCGATCCAGATCACGGATCCTGCGCTGTCGGGGTCGGACGCCGCCGCGACGGCGCGGGTGCTGGCAGCCGCGCTCGCGGGTCAGGAGTTCGACCTGATCCTGATGGGCAACCAGTCGTCGGATGCGCGCACCATGCTGGTGCCGGCCATGCTGGCCGCCCACCTCGGGCTGCCGGCGTTGACGTTCGCACGACACCTGGAGATTGACGGCGATGTCGTCACCGCGCACCGCGAGACGCCTGCGGGCTACCAGGTGGTGCGGGCGACCGCGCCGGTGGTGGTGTCGGTGGTCGAGGCGATCAACGAGCCGCGCTATCCGACGTTCAAGGGGATCATGGCGGCCAAGAAGAAGACGATCGACGTGCGCGACCTGGCTGCGATCGATGTCCCGGCGACACAGGTCGGCCTGGACGGGTCGGCCACGGCCGTCGTGGACATCGCTCCGCGGCCGCCGAAGGACGCGGGCCGCATCGTCGCCGATGACGGGTCCGGCGAGGTGGGCGCGAAGGCCTTCGCCGACTGGCTGGTCGAGCAGAAGATCCTGTAGGAGGCAGCCGTCATGACGACGCTGGTGGTGGTCGAGCACGACGCGGGGACCCTCGGCAAGGTCTCGGGTCAGATCCTTACGGCGGCGCGTGGGCTGGCCGACGACGTGCACGCCGTGGCATGGGGGCCGGGTGCGGCCGACGTCGCCGACCAGGTGGGTGCGTTCGGCGGGTCGACGGTGCACGTGTTCGACGATCCCGTGGTGACGGCATACGCGACGCGCCCGCAGGCTGCGGTGGTGGCAGCGGCGCTCGACGCATCCGGAGCCGAGACGCTGCTGTACCCGGCGGATCCGTTCATCACCGACGTGGTCGCGACGGTCGCGGTCGCCCGAGAGGCGGGCGTGATCACCGACGCGGTCGATCTCGCCTCCGACGACGCGGGCGGCCCGGTCGCGACCAAGGCCATCTTCGGCGGTGACATGATCTCGAGGTGCCGGGTCAAGCCGGGCCGGCTGGCATGCATCGGCGTCAAGGCGAACGCGTTCGCGGGGGAGGCCGCCGGAGGTGGCCCCGCCGAGGTCGATGTGCTCGACGTGGCGGTGGACGACGCGGCGCGGGCGATGGAGGTCGTGGAGGTGGTCGAGCAGTCCTCCGGAGACCGTCCGGAGATGACCGAGGCGTCGATCATCGCGGCGGGCGGTCGGGGCCTGGGCGACGCCGAGGGGTTCCGACTGATCGAGCGGTTGGCGGATGCGTTGGGCGGTGCGGTGGGTGCGTCGCGGGCCGCGACGGACGCGGGCTGGTACCCGCACCAGCACCAGATCGGGCAGACCGGCAAGACGGTGGCGCCGCAGCTGTACATCGGGTCGGGCATCTCGGGTGCGATCCAGCACCGGGCGGGCATGCAGACCTCCCAGCTCATCGCCGCGATCAACACCGATGGTGATGCACCGATCTTCTCGATCGCCGACTTCGGCGTCGTGGGGGACCTGCACAAGGTCATCCCCGCACTGATCGACGAGATCGAGCAACGCACCAGCTGAGCGTGGACGCCGCGCCGATCGTCCGACGCGTCCGCAACCACGAGCACGACCGCGTGGCCGAGCTCACCGTCGCAGCGTACGCGCAGCTCGGGCTGGACGTCGGGCCGTACCGGGACGAGCTGGTCGACGTCGCCGGACGCGCGGCGGCGGCGGAGGTGCTCGTGGCGGTGCGGGACTCCCACATCGTCGGCGCCGTGACCTACGTGCCGGACCGCGACAACGCCTACGCCGAGTTCGACGACGCCGACGGGGCCGGGATCCGCATGCTGGCGGTGGACCCGGCTGCGCAGCGCGCCGGCGTCGGTGCCGCGCTGGTCGACGCGTGCATCGTCAGGGCGATCGCGACCCGACGCGGCAGGATCGTGCTGCACAGCACGGCCGAGATGACGTCGGCCCAGCGCCTCTACCGGCGGCTTGGGTTCCTGCGTGCACCCGACCGCGACTGGCGTCCACAACCCGACGTCGAACTGCACGGCTACGTCCTCATGATCGACACTGTCGGCGGGGCGGGCCGAGCGCGTAGCGTGGGAACATGATCTACCTGGACCACGCGGCGACGACGCCGCTCGCGCCGCAGGTGCTCGCCGCGATGCTGCCGGTGCTCGAGGACGGCTACGGCAACCCGTCGTCGGTCCACCAGGCCGGACGCGCCGCCCGTGCGGCCGTAGAGCGCGCCCGCGAGCAGGTCGCGATCGCGCTCGACGTCCATCCGCTCGACGTCCTGTTCACCTCGGGTGGCACCGAGTCCGACAACCAGGCGGTCAAGGGGATCGCGTGGGCGGCCCACGACGCCGGACGCGGCAACCACCTGGTGACCACGGCGATCGAGCATCATGCCGTGCTCGACTCGGTCAGCTGGATGCGTGACGCCCAGCGCTTCGAGGTGACCGTCGTCCCGGCCGGCGCCGACGGCGTCGTCGATCCCGACCGCGTGGTCGACGCGGTGACCGATCGCACGGTGCTCGTGTCGGTCATGGCCGCCAACAACGAGCTCGGCACGGTGCAGCCGCTGGACGTCATCGGGCCGGCGCTCGCCGGGCGGGACGTGTGCCTGCACACCGATGCCGTGCAGGCGTTCGGCCGGACGCCGCTGCGCATCGACGACTGGCACATCGGCGCCCTGTCCCTGTCGGCGCACAAGTTCAACGGTCCCAAGGGCGTCGGGGTGCTCGTGCTGCGACGCACCGTGCCGGCCACACCGGTCCTGCACGGCGGTGGACAGGAGCGTGGGGTGCGGTCGGGGACGTTCAACGCCCCCGCGATCGTCGGGTGTGGTGCGGCGGCCGAGCTCACGATGGCCGACGTCGATGTCGAGGTGCCGCGGCTGCGTGCGCTGCGCGACATGCTCATCGACGGGCTGTGCGTCATCGACGGCGTCACGCTGAACGGATCCCCGACCGCCCGCCTGCCACACAACGTCCACCTCGCGGTCGCCGGCTGCGACGGCGAGGCGCTGATGGCGGCGTTCGACGCCGGCGGGGTGTGCGCGTCCGCCGGGTCGGCGTGCCAGTCGGGCGCGGCCGCGCCCAGCCACGTGCTGGAAGCGATCGACGCGGCGGCCGACAGCGCGCACGTCCGCCTGACCTGCGGACGGACGACGACGCCCGACGACGTCGAGCGCGCGATCCCGATCATCCGCGACGCGATCAAGCACCTCCGCGATCACGGCGGGGGCTTCGTGTAGGCGCGCTGCGGTGCCGATTCGGCACGGTTGGCCTGATCGGGCCGGATCGGCACTGGAACATGCGTTCGATCAGTGTCAAGATGGTGGCATGCGTGGTGATCGGGTCGAGATCGTGGTCGACACCGGAGACGGGGTCCAGACCTTCGACGTCGTCGCCACGCGCGCGGGGCGGCGGGTCGATGTGTCGACGAGCCGCAGCGTCGTGGAGGTCGTCGAGCTGACCCGCGGCGGCACGGTGGTGCGCACCGCACGGTTCATGGCCAGTCGCGTGATCGCCCTCGTCGAGCATCCTGCGAGCGAGCAGCGACGCCCCGCTCCCGCGTCCGACGACGCGCTGACGCTCGCGCTGCCCGAGACGGGCTGACGCACGGCGGCGCGATCGCCGTGCCCTCCGGGCACCTCGGCCATCGGTCGGCGATGTCCGTGCCGGCCGGCACGCGTATCGTGAGGTCATGCGCATGCTCGTGGCGATGTCGGGCGGCGTCGATTCGTCGATGGCCGCGGCGCTGCTCGTGGAGCAGGGCCACGACGTCACGGGCGTTCACCTGAAGATGGCCGACACGCCGTCGGGTCTGCCCGGTAGGGGCTGCTGCACGCTCGACGATGCGCGGGACGCCCGTCGCGTCGCCGACGTCCTCGGCATCCCCTACTACGTGTGGGACCTGTCCACCCCGTTCCGGGCCAGGGTGGTCGACGACTTCGTCGCCGAGTACGCCGCGGGGCGCACACCCAACCCCTGCGTGCGCTGCAACGAACGCGTGAAGTACGCCGCGCTGCTGCAGCGGGCCCGCGCGATGGGCTTCGACGCCCTGGCCACCGGGCACCACGTGCGCCTGCGTCACGTCGAAGGTCGCTGGCGCCTGCACCGGGCCGCCGACCGGGACAAGGACCAGACGTACGTCCTGTACATGGCGACCCAGGAGCAGCTGGCCCACACCTGCTGGCCGGTCGGGGAGCACACGAAGCCCGCGCTGCGACGCATGGCGTCCGAGCGCGGGCTGATCACGGCGCGCAAGCCCGACAGCCACGACATCTGCTTCATCCCGTCCGGCGACGTGTCCGGCTTCCTGCGGCCGCGGCTGGGCAGCCGTCCCGGGCCGGTGATCGGTCCCGACGGCCGCGAGGCGGCCCGTCACGACGGCGCCTACCGGTTCACGATCGGCCAGCGACGGGGGCTGGGCGTCGCCGGCAGCGCCGAGCCGCTGTACGTCACCGCGATCCGCGGCGACGACGTGCACGTCGGTCCCCGAACGGCGCTCGAGACCGTCGCGGTGCGCGCCACCGATGTGTCGTGGGTCGCCGGCGCGCCGCCAGGCCGGGACGGCCTCGCCGCCCAGGTCCGCTACCGGTCCCGCCCGCTGCCCGCCATGGTGACGCCGGACGGCGACGGGGTGCGCGTGGACTTCCACGCTGAACGGCCCGTCGGGGTGGCGCCCGGACAGGCGGTCGTGGTCTACGACGGCGACGAGTGCCTGGGTGGCGGCACGATCGCGGCGGCGGCGCCCGCGCAGGCCACGACCGTGAGGGCGTCCTCGTCATAGGCGGCGCGCACGGTCGGTGCGCGACGCAGGTAGCGGGCGATCGCCTCGGGACCGAGGCGGTGGGACTCGGCCAGGCCGGCGGCGATCGTGCGCAGGTACACGGGCGCCGGCGCCGCGCGTCGCGGCAGCGTGTCGGACGTGAACGTCACGATCGGCTCGCCATCGATGCGACCGCAGCACAGGACCACCGGGTAGTTGCCGCCACCGGCACGCACCGGCGTGCCGGGTGGCAGGGCGTCGATGTCGGTCGGCAGGACGTCCCCGCCGTTCTCCTGGGCGTGGACGTCGGCGAACTGACCGGCGCGCAGCCGGTACATGCGTGCCAGGGTCCGCCCCCGCGCCGTCACGTCGACGAAGGCCATGCCGCCACCCCACGTGCGTGACGCACCGCCGAAGCGCAGCCGCCAGGGCAGGTGGAAGGGGCGGTCGTCGGTCGGGAGCGTGCGGTCGCGCGCGCCCGGGTAGCGGCGGCGTCCGCCGGCCGGCGTGCCGCCGTGCAGGTAGCGCTCGAACCGGCGCCGGGACAGGTTCGAGCCGTAGCTGGCGTACCACACGTGCGTTGGCATGTCTCCCCGTAGTGTGCCGCACCGCCGCTCCGGGAACCGGCTTCGCCGGGCCGAGACGTCGCAGGGCCTGGTCTTGCCGACGGCTGTGGACCGGCTCCGCCGGACGGTGACCTGCTCGCGGCGGCTCGTCCCTCGCTCCGCTCACAACGGCCCAGGCAGGCTCGCACGCTCGCCGCACAACTAGAATCCCGGCGATGGCTGACGCCGATCTGCGCCGTGAGGTGGCCGAGCTGCGGTCCGAGCTCGAACGTCACCGCTACCGCTACTACGTGCTGTCGGATCCCGAGATCCCCGATGCCGCGTTCGACGACATGCTCCAGCGCCTGCGCACCATCGAGGAGCGGCACCCGGAGCTCGACGACCCCGCGTCACCGACCCACCGGGTCGGTGCGCCGCCGTCCGGTGCGTTCGCCACGGTCCGTCACGAGCAGCGGATGCTGTCGCTGGACAACGTGTTCGATGCGGATGGCCTGCTCGAGTGGAGCGAGCGCGTCGAGCGCAACCTCGAGGGGACGACGCCCCGCTGGACCTGTGAGCTCAAGATCGACGGCGTGGCGATCAGCGTCCGCTACGAGCGCGGGATCTTCGTGCGGGCCGTGACCCGCGGTGACGGTGACACGGGGGAGGACGTCACCGCCAACGTCCGGGAGGTCTCCGGCGTCCCCGTCGTGCTCGACCTCGACGACCCACCCACGGTGCTCGAGGTTCGCGGCGAGATCCACTACCCTGTCGCGCAGTTCAACGCCATGAACGAAGCGCGGGAGCAGGCCGGGGAGCCACGGTTCGCCAACCCGCGCAACGCCGCATCGGGTGCGCTGCGCCAGAAGGACCCGCGCATCACCGCCGAGCGGCCCCTCGCCCTGATCTGCCACGGCATGGGCATGACCGAGGGCCTCGACGTCGACAGCCACCAGGCCCTCCTGGCGCTCCTGGCCGAGGCAGGGCTGCCGGTCGCCGCCGAGACGCGGACCGTCGACACCGTCGACGAGGTGGTCGCGTTCATCGAGCACTGGGGGGAGCACCGCCACGATCCCGACTACGAGATCGACGGCGTCGTCGTCAAGGTCGACGACTTCGGCCACCAGCGGCGGTTGGGATCGACCAGCAGCGCCCCCAGGTGGGCGATCGCCTACAAGTACCCGCCCGAGGAGCAGCAGTCGCTGCTGCTCGACATCGAGGTCAACGTCGGACGCACCGGCAAGGTGACCCCGTTCGCCCGGTTCGAGCCGGTGCTGGTCGCCGGGTCGACCCTGCAGCTGGCCACGCTGCACAACGAGGATCAGGCCCGCGCCAAGGACGTGCGCCCCGGCGACACGATCGTTGTCCGCAAGGCGGGCGACGTGATACCCGAGGTGGTGGGCTACGTGCCGGCGCTGCGGCCGCCGGAGGTCGAGGCGGCCGGTCCGTGGCAGATGCCCACCACCTGTCCCTTCTGTGATCAGCCGATCGAGCGGCTCGAAGGTGAGGCCGCCAGCTACTGCTCCAACATCGACTGCCCGAACCGACTGCTCGAGTCGATGGCGCACTACGCGGGACGGGGCGCGCTCGACATCGACGGGATGGGCTACGAGACCGCCAGGATCCTTCTGGAGACCGGGCTGGTCACCAACCTCGCCGATCTGTACCGCCTTGACGCCGACGACCTGCGGGCACTCGACGGCTTCGGTGACAAGAAGGTCGCCCTGCTGCTCGACGGGATCGAACGATCCAAGGAGCAGCCGGTCGAGCGTCTGCTCATCGGGCTGAACATCCGCCACGTCGGTGGGACGACCGCGCGGCTGCTGGCCCGCGCCTTCGGTGATCTGCAGACCCTGCGATCCGCCGACGCTGGGACCATCGCCGCGGTCAACGGCATCGGGCAGATCATCGCCGACGCGATCGTCGCGTTCTTCGCCAACCCACGCAACGCCACGTTGGTCGACGACCTGATCGAGTGTGGCGTGCGCACGACCACTGACCGGGTCGAGGTCGAGCGCACCCTCGAGGGATGGACCGTTGTGCTGACGGGCGGTCTGGAGGGCTTCACCCGCGACGAGGCGAAGCGCGCCGTCGAGGACCGCGGCGGCAAGGTGACATCGAGCGTGTCGAAGAAGACGTCGGTGGTCGTCGTGGGCTCCGATGCCGGGTCGAAGGCCGACCGGGCGCGCGAACTGGAGCGCCCCATCGTGGACGAGGCAGCGTTCGTTGCGCTGCTCGAGACCGGCGAGCTGCCCGACACCGCCGACGACGTCCCGGCTGCGGGGTGAGTGGCAGCCAGCGGCCGCGACGCGGTAGCGTCGGGACCTCCACACCCGCTCACCGCTACCTCGGGCAGGCGACCCAACCCATGAGTCTGAGCATCGATGACGTCCGCCACGTCGCGAACCTGGCGCGCGTGGCGCTCGACGACGACCACCTCGAGCAGTTGCGGAGCCAGCTCGAGCGCATCCTCGGCTACGCCGAGCAGATCGGCGAGGTCGCGACCGAGGACGTCCCACCCACGAGTCACCCGTACCCACTGACCAACGTCTGGCGACCCGACGAGGTCCGCCCCTCCCTCACGCCGGACGAGGCCCGCTCCACCGGCCCCGCGATCGAAGACGGCCGGTTCCGCGTGCCCCGGATCATCGACGAGGACGCGTGATGGTTGACGATCGGACGCTGGTGGCCGGTGACGCCGCGGCGCTGCTGGGGCTGCTGACGGCCGGCGAGGTGACCGCGGAGCAGGTCACCGAGGCCCACCTGGCCCGCGTCGCCGAGCACGATCCGGCGGTGCACGCCTTCCTCGACGTGCTGGCGGACACCGCGCTGGACCACGCCCGCGACATCGATGCACGGCGCGTGCGGGGCGAGCCGGTCGGTGCGCTGGCCGGCGTGCCGGTGGCGCTCAAGGACGTGTTGTGCACCCGCGGGCTGCCCACGACGTGCGGTTCGCGCATGCTGGAGGGGCACCGCCCGCCGTACGACGCGACGGTCGTCTCTCGCCTGCGCGATGCCGACGCGATCGTGATCGGCAAGACGAACATGGACGAGTTCGCGATGGGCTCGTCCACCGAGAACTCGGCGTTCGGCCCCACGCGCAACCCGTGGGACACCGACCGCGTGCCCGGTGGGTCGTCGGGCGGGTCCGCCGCCGCGGTCGCCGCGCACTTCGCGCCGCTGGGCATCGGCACCGACACGGGCGGGTCGATCCGTCAGCCAGCGGCGCTGTGCGGTGTCGTCGGCATGAAGCCGACGTACGGCCGGGTCAGCCGGTACGGGCTGATCGCGTTCGCGTCGTCGCTCGACCAGGTCGGTCCGTTCGCGCGCTCGGTGACCGACGCGGCGCACCTGTACACCGCGATCGCCGGGCACGACCCCATGGACTCCACGTCGATCCCGATCGACGTCGGCGACGTGCTGGCTGCCCTCGACGGTGGCGTCCAGGGCCTGCGCGTGGGCGTCGTGTCGGACGCGCTCGGCGACGGCGTCGAGCCGGGCGTGGCGGCACGGGTCCGCGAGGCCGCGCAACTGCTGGGCAAGCTGGGTGCCGACATCGTCGACGTGACGCTGCCGCACGCGAGGTACGGCATCGCGGCGTACTACCTGATCGCGCCGAGCGAGGCGTCGAGCAACCTCGCGCGCTACGACGGCGTGCGCTACGGCCTGCGGGTCGACGGTGACACGACCGAGGCGATGATGGCAGCCACCCGCTCGGCGGGCTTCGGACCCGAGGTGCTGCGCCGCATCATGATCGGAACCTACGCCCTATCGGCCGGCTACTACGACGCGTACTACGTCAGCGCGCAACGGGTGCGGACGCTGATCATCCGCGACTACATGGCGGCATTCGAGCAGTGCGACGTCGTGCTCAGCCCCACGTCGCCGTCCGCGGCGTTCCCGATCGGCGCCAAGGCCGACGATCCGCTGGCGATGTACCTCAACGACGTGTTCACGGTGCCCGCCAGCCTGGCCGGCCTGCCCGCGCTGTCGATGCCCGCCGGCCTCGACGACACCGGTCTGCCGGTCGGTGCGCAACTGGTCGCACCGCTGCTCGATGAGGCGACGCTGTTCCGGGCCGCCCGTGGGCTCGAGGCAGAGCTCGGTTTCGACCCGGTGGCGCGCGGTGCGAACGCGGTGCATCCACCCGTGGCACCTGCAACGAATGGTTGAGCGAGCGCGGCCGTCCGTCGCGGGTCCTGCGCAGCCGTGGTGCGCAGTGGCGGCGCGGGTGGCGACGCGCGGATGACGAAGGCGATGCGCATGAGCACCATCGAGCAGGCAGTCGACTACGAGGCCGTGATCGGTCTGGAGGTGCACGTCGAGCTGTCGACCGCGACCAAGATGTTCTGCGGCTGCGCCACCGAGTTCGGTGGTGAGCCCAACACCCGCACATGCGCCGTGTGCCTGGGCCAGCCCGGATCGCTACCCGTTCCCAACGCGCGCGCGATCGAGTATGCGATCCGCCTGGGGCTGGCGCTGAACTGCGAGATCATCGACCACAGCCAGTTCCACCGGAAGAACTACTTCTATCCGGACATGCCCAAGAACTACCAGATCTCCCAGTACGACGTGGCGATCTGTGAGCGCGGCCACCTCGACCTCGACGTCGGCGGCGGCACGATCCGCGTCGGCATCCACCGCGTGCACATGGAGGAGGACACCGGCAAGACCGTCCACGTGGGCACGTCGGGACGCATCCACGGTGCCGACTACAGCCTGGTCGACTACAACCGCGCGGGCATCCCGCTGCTGGAAGTCGTCTCCGAGCCGGACCTGCGCTCGGCCGAGCAGGCGCAGGCGTACCTGACCGAGCTGCGCGCCATCGTGCTGGCGCTCGGCATCAGCGACGCCAAGCTCGAGGAGGGCTCGATGCGGTGCGACGCGAACATCTCGCTGCGTCCGCGGGGACACGCGGTGTTCGGCACCCGCGTCGAGGTCAAGAACCTCAACTCGGTGCGATCCTTGGGCCGCGCCGTCACCCACGAGATCGAGCGGCAGACCGATCTGCTGCGAGGCGGCGTCGCCGTCACGCAGGAGACCCGGCACTGGAACGAGGACGCGGGAACCACGTCGACGCTGCGCGCCAAGGAGGAGGTGTTCGACTACCGCTACTTCCCGGACCCCGATCTGGTCGCGGTCGAGCCGTCGTCCGAATGGGTCGAGCAGCTGCGCGACGCACTGCCCGAACTGCCAGCCGCAGCGCGGGCGCGTCTGCGGACGCACGGTCTGGACGCCGTGCGGGCCGCCACCCTGGTCTCGGTCGGGCTCGCCGAGGTGTTCGACGCGGCTGTCGACGCGGGAGCACCCGTCGACGATGCGGGGAAGTGGCTGACGAACGAGGTGCTCGGCTGGAGCAACGAGCACGACGTCGAGCCGGGTGCGTTGCCGCTGCGCGGTGACGACCTGGCAGAGCTCGTGACGATGGTCGGCGACGGGACGCTGTCGACCAGGCTCGCGCGGCAGGTGCTCGACGGCGTGCTGGCGGGCGAGGGAGGACCCCGCGAAGTCAGTCGTGCCCGCGGGCTCGAACAGGTGTCGGACACCGGCGAGCTGGAGCGCATGGTGGATGACGCGATCGCCGCGCAGCCCGACGCAGCGCAGCGCGTGCGCGACGGCAACCACAAGGCGATCGGTGCGCTGGTCGGTGCTGTCATGAAGGCCAGCAGAGGCCAGGCGAACCCCGCGCTCGTCAACGAGCTCCTGCGCGCCCGGCTCGTCGACGGCGCCGCGTCGGCGTCAGGGCAGGCCTAGCATTGCCAGTCACACGCCGCGTCGAGGAGACGGCATGAGGCGACGGGACCGCGCGCCGGACCGATCCGATGGTTGACACCACATCGGCGCTCGACGCCGCCACGGACGCGCTGACCGTGGTACGCGAACCCGTCGACGCGCTGCTCGCGGAGTTCCTCGGAGTCCGCGAGCGCGAGCTCGTGGCGCTGGACGCGCGACTGCGTCCGGTGGCCCGGTCGATCACGTCGCTGGTGCTGTCGGGCGGCAAGCGCATGCGACCCGCGTTCGTGTACTGGGGGTACCGCGCCGGCGGCGCTCCCCACACCTCCGACGTGTGGTACACGGCGGCCGCGTTCGAGCTCCTGCAGAGCTTCGCGTTGATCCACGACGACGTCATGGACCGCAGCACGCGCCGAAGGGGTCAGCCTGCGGTGCACGTCGCCCTCGCCGCACAGCACCGGGCGACCGGTCTCCGTGGTGACGACGACTGGTTCGGCATCGGCGCGGCGATCCTGGCGGGTGACCTCGCGTTCGTGTGGGCCGACGAGCTGTTCGACGCCGCGCCACTCGACACCCGGAGCATGCAGCGTGCGCGGCGGGTGTTCACCGACCTGCGCACCGAGCTGATGTCCGGGCAGTACCTCGACCTGGTCCTGGCGGCCACGCCGGACGCCCGTCCCGACCAGGCGGGCACGGTGGCACTGCTCAAGGCCGGTCGCTACACGGTCACCCGTCCACTGCAGCTGGGTGCAGCCATCGCCGGGAGCGACCCCGTGCTCGACACGGCGCTCGTGGGCTACGGAGACGCGGTCGGTGTCGCGTTCCAGCTGCGCGACGACGTGCTGGGCCTCTTCGGCGATCCGGAGGACACGGGCAAGGGTGTGCTCGACGACCTGCGCCAGGGCAAGCGCACGATGCTGATGCTCACGGCGCTGCAGGCCGCTGAGCCCGCACAGCGCGTCGTGCTGGAGGGTGCCCTCGGCAATCCGCACGCCGACACGGCGATGGCGGACGACGTGCGCACCGTCGTCGCCGAGAGCGGTGCGTTGGCGACCATCGAGCACCGCATCGAGGTCCACCACGATGAGGCGCTGCGCGCCGCCGAGCAGATCGACGACCCCGCCCGCGGGGCCTTGATGCAGCTGGCCGCCCGCGCGCTGTTCCGCGATGCCTGAGCGCAGCCCTCGCGCCGCCGACGACCGGATCGTCGTCGTCGGCGCCGGACTCGGCGGCCTCGCCGCGGCGGTCCGCCTGGCGGTGGCGGGTCGCGCCGTGACCCTGCTGGAGCGGGCGGACGTGCCGGGCGGCCGCGCCGGACGCGTGACGCGCGCCGGGTTCACGTTCGACACGGGACCCTCGGTGCTGACGATGCCCGGGTTGATCGCGGAGCTGTTCGAGCTCGCCGGCGAGGACATGGCCGACCATTTGCAGCTCGAGCGCCTCGATCCGGCGTACCGGGCGCGCTTCCACGACGGCTCGCAGTTGCACGTGCGGGGCAGCGTGGAGGCGATGCGCGAGGAGGTCGCGTCCGTCTGCGGCGTGGCCGAGGCGGACCGGTTCGTGGCCTTCGCCGACCACCTGCGGCGCCTGTACGAGGCCGAGTACGACCACTTCATCGACACCAACTTCGATTCGGTGCTCGACCTGGCGCGACCGGCCGTGATCGCGCGCCTCGTGCGCCTCGGCGGATTCCGGCGGCTGTTCCCCCTGGTCGCCAGCCATCTGCGCGACTGGCGCCTGCGGCGCCTGTTCACGTTCCAGGCGATGTACGCCGGCATGAGCCCCTACGAGGCGCTCGGCGTCTACGCCGTCATCGCCTACATGGACAGCATCGCGGGTGTGTACTTCCCGGCCGGTGGCATCCACGCCGTGAGTCGCGCGTTGGCCGATCTGGCGGTCCGCTGCGGGGTCGACCTGCGCCTGGGCACGACCGTGCGCGATGTGGAGGTCCGCGGGGGGCGGGCGACGGCGGTCGTGACCGCTGACGACGAGCGGCACGCCGCCGGCACCGTCGTGCTGAACCCCGACCTGCCGATCGCGTACCGTGATCTGCTCGGCCCGCGGCACACACCCCGGCGCATCAACCGCCTGCGCTACTCGCCGTCGTGCGTCGTCGTGCACCTGGGACTGGCGGACCCGCTCAAGGACGCCGCGCACCACAACATCCACTTCGCCCGGGACTATCGTGCGTCGTTCGACGATCTGCTCGCCGGACGGATGCAACGCGACCCCTCGTGGTTCCTCACGGTCCCGACGGCCGGCGACCCGTCGATGGCTCCCGACGGCGGCGCGGTCGGCTTCTACCTGCTGCCCGCGCCGAACCTGCACGGCGACCCGTTGGACTGGGACGCGCAGGGTCCGCGCGAGGTGCAGGCGGCCGTGCGCCGCCTGCAGGAGGCTGGATACGGCACACCGGAGGTCGTGGTCAGCGAGGTCGTCACGCCGGCCGACTGGCGACGCCGGGGCATGGCCGCCGGCACGCCGTTCGCAGCGAGCCACCACTTCGGCCAGACCGGACCGTTCCGGCCGCGCAACGTGGCGCCGACGGTCGACGGTGTCGTCTTCGTCGGGTCGGGCACCGTCCCCGGCGTCGGCGTGCCGATGGTGCTGGTGTCGGGCAGGTTGGCGGCCGAGCGCGTGCTGACCGGGCGTGCGCGAGGGTGCGCGTGACGGCGCGGGTCGACGGCGTCGGCGGTGAGCGGCCGGGCAGCGGTGGCGGGCCGGGCTACCACCACCCTCCCCCGTCGACGGAGATCGTCGCGGACGGCGCGCCGGCCGGGAGCCCGGTTGATCTGGACGCCAGCTACGAGCTGTGTCGGCGACTGAACGCCGCGCACGGTCGCACGTACTACTTCGCCACGCGGTTCCTGCCACGCGATCGCCGTCACCACGTCCACGCGCTGTACGGCTTCGCCCGCTACGCCGACGACCTGGTGGACCACTTCGACCTCGGATGGTCCGCCATGCAGCGGCGGGCCGCGCTCGAGCAGTGGAGTGACGGGTTCCTGGCGTCACTGGCGGTCGGCCACAGCGACGACCCGGTGCTCAAGGCGGTCATCGCCACGGTCACCGAGCTCGGCATCGATCACGACGATCTGCGGGCGTTCCTGCGGTCGATGGCGATGGATCTGACCGTCACGCGCTATGAGACGTACGACGATCTGTACACCTACGTCCACGGGTCGGCAGCGGTGATCGGCGCGATGATGCTGCCGGTGCTCGGTGCCCGCCACCCGGATGCCCGTGACCGTGCGATGGATCTCGGCATCGCCTTCCAGCTGACGAACTTCCTGCGCGACGTCGCCGAGGACTGGGACCGTGGCCGCATCTACCTGCCGTTGGAGGACCTCGATCGCTTCGGTGTCACCGAGGAGCACTTCGAGCGCCGTGAGGTCACACCCCAGTTGCGCCGCCTGCTGGCGTTCGAGAGCGACCGCACCCGCACGTTGTACCGTCGCGCCGAGCAGGGATGGGGGATGCTGGAGCCGCGCAGCCAGGCGTGCATCCGCATCGCGCACCGCCTGTACGGCGAGATCCTCGACCGCATCGAGGCCGCCGACTGGCAGGTGTTCAGCCGTCGCGCGTCGGTGCCGATGACGCGCAAACTCGCCGTCGCGGCCCGGGAGGTCGTCCGCCGCCCGCGACCGGTGCCGCCGACCGCCTGACGGGCCCGCACGCGCCGGGCGTCGCCGACTCGGTGCCGCGTCGGGGTCGCCGAGGGGGTGGCGTCAGTCGCTGTCGCCCGCGCCCAGGCGTTTGCGTGTGGCCGCGGTGATGCCGGTGGCGTCCAGGCCCAGGTCCGTGTGGATCTGGCCGGCGCTGCCGTGATCGACGTAGGCATCCGGGGTGCCGAGGTGCAGCAGGCGGGGCACCGTGCCGGAGGCGTCGCGGTCGGCCAGCATGCCGGCCAGGTACGACCCGGCGCCGCCATGACGCACGCCGTCCTCGACGGTCACCACGAGGTCGTGGCGCGCGGCGTCGTCGAGCATCGCCGGGTCCGCCGGCTTGACCACACGCACGTCCCACACGGTGGCCGACACGCCGTCGGCGGCCAGTTGGTCGGCGGCCCCCGTCGCTGCGGGCACCATCTTGCCGACCGCGAGGAAGCACACGTCCGTGCCGCCGCGGATGCGGCGTGCCATGAGGCCCCGCCCGACCTGATCGTCGGGCACCTCCGGCGCCGTGCCCTTGGGGAACCGCACCAGCGCGGGTCCGTCGAGCGTCACGGCGTCGGCCAGCATCTGTCGCAGCTCACCCGCCGACGAGGGCGCGAACACCGTCATGCCCGGTACGCGCAGGCTGAGCGCGAGGTCGAGCACGCCGTGGTGCGACGGGCCGTCCGGTCCGGTGATGCCGGCCCGGTCGAGGGCGAACACGACGGGTTGACCGTGGAGGCCGACATCCAGGTTCATCTGGTCGAACGCGCGTGACAGGAACGTCGAGTACACGGCGAACACGGGACGCAGCCCCGTCATCGCCATGCCGGCGGCCGCGGTGACCGCGTGCTGCTCGGCGATGCCCACGTCGATCACCCGCTCGGGGTGGCGGCCGGCCAGCGGCAGCAGACCGGTTGAGCCGGGCATGGCGGCGGTGAGCGCGACGAGGTTGTCGTGACGCTCCGCGAGATCGACCATCGCGTCGGAGAACACCTGCGTGTAGGTCGGACCACTGCCGCGACTGGCGCTCTTGCCGGTGGTCGGATCGAAGGCAGAGACGTCGTGCAGGCGCTTCTCGACATCGGTCTCGGCCGGTGCGTAGCCGCGGCCCTTCTGCGTGCGGACGTGCACGACGATCGGGCCGTCGAACGTCGCGGCATGGCGTAGCGCCTGCTCGACCCGTGCGATGTCGTGCCCGTCGATCGGCCCGGTGTAGCGGACGTCGAGGGCCTCGAAGAACGCGTGCGGCTCGAAGACCTCCCGCAGCGCGGCACCGATGCTGTTGATGCCCTGCACCGCCAGGTCACCGCCCGCGATCGCGCGCAGACGGTCGTCGAGCACCCGGCGGGCGTGCACGTACGACGGGTTCAGCCGCAGCCGTGCCAGATGTTCACCCAGCCGCGAGATGGTCGGCGCGTAGGACCGGCCGTTGTCGTTGAGCACGATGATCACGCGCCGGCCGCTGTGGCCCAGGTTGTTGAGCGCTTCGAACGCCATGCCACCCGTCAGGGCTCCATCGCCGATGACGGCGACGACGCGCCGATCGACGCCGCGCAGCGCGAAGCTGGTCGCCATGCCGTGTGCGTAGCTCAGGATCGTCGATGCATGGCTGTTGCTCACCCAGTCATGCTCGGACTCGCTGCGCGATGGATAGCCCGACAGCCCGCCGCCCTGCTTCAGGGCGTCGAAGCCCGACTGCCGGCCCGTCACGATCTTGTGGACATACGCCTGGTGGCCCGTATCCCACAACACGACGTCGTGGGGGGAGTCGAACACCCGGTGGACGGCCAAGGTCAGTTCGACCGCGCCGAGGTTGGATCCCAGGTGACCGCCCGTGCGCGACACCGCGTCGACGATGAAGTCGCGGATCTCGGTCGCCAACTGCTCCAGTTGACCGGCGTCGAGCCCGCGCAGGTCATGTGGCGTGCGGATGGTCTCCAACAGCATCGATGGCCCTCCCGGGGCTGCGTCAACGCTCCACGCTACCGCGCGGTTCGGCGACGTCGCGGCGGTCGACCCAGGCGAAAACCAGCCCGTTGTGACCATCAGAAGGCCAAAAGACGAGCTCGCTCATACGGTCTCCGGAGGCCGGACTAGTGCGACTCACGCAGTGTGCGCGCAGGCCGCTCGTCCTGAGCAGTTGTTTACGGGTTGCGCATCGAGTTGTGAAATCGGGGTGGGTACGTTACACGAGTAGCGATAGGTCGACTACTGAGGGTAGTCGTTGTGCGTCGCTCCGACTGTTCAGTCCGCAACACAGCAGCTACAGGAGGTGACCCCATGAAGCGTGGCAAGCAGGCATGGTAGAGGTCCCACGAGCAATCTTCGAGGTCGCCGCCTTCCGTCCGAGGCGGCGACCCTTATCGTTGTGGAGGTAGCTCCCCTAGGCAATCGACAACGTCGCCTGGCTCGCAGCCGCCGGTCGCCGGGCCGCGATGGTCGACGGAGACTGTCCACCACGTGACCGACCACGACCTATCGCCCCCGTACTCTCCACCCCCCACCACATCGGTGCAGGGGTCGGCGATGTTGTCGCGGGTGGTCGCCGGTGTCCTGCTCGCCGCGTGCGTGGCAGTGGTCGCGTTCGAGCCACCCAGCTCCGACGTGCTGCTCTCAGGCCTGTTGTGGGTACCGCTGTTCGCAGCGGCCACGATGACGCGCATCAGCCTCCTGCCGCAGCTCGAGGTGACCGCCACGCTCTCGTCCATCGTCATCGTCGCGGCCGCCCTACTGCTGCCCGCGAGTGCTGTCGTGCTGTTCGCACTGGTCGGCCTGTTGAGCCGTGAGGAGCTCAACGGTCGGGCGACGCTGGCGATGGCCCTGTTCAACCGGTCTCAGATGGCGCTCGCAGGGGCCCTTGTCGCGTGGGCGGTCACGCCACTGGTCGACGACGGTGCCGCGTGGCGTCTCATCGTTGCGGCGGCCCTTGGCTTCGTGGTCTTCGAGGTCTCCAACGACCTGTTCATCGCGCTCATGCTGACGGTGAGACGCGGTCTGTCCCCGCGCACGGCGTTGGCCGGCACCGTCAATCCCATGCCGAAGTTCGCCCTGAACGCGGCGGTTTCCGCGCCGTTGTCGCTGCTGCTTGCTGTGCTGGTGCGCGATGTGGGGTTCTGGTCGGTCGTCCTGCTGGCGGCGCCACTGTGGCTCAGCCACCGCGCGCAGCAGTCGGCACGGGAGGCACAGGACCGCGCCGAGGAGCTGGCGGTGCGTGTGCACGAGCTGGAGATGCTCAACCTGCTGAGCACCGATCTGCTCAGGATCCGCACGCACGACACGGTCGAACCCACCGCCGAGGCGGTGCTGCGGGCGACCGGCCGGCATACGGTGCGCGTCGACCGCTCCGGTGAGGCAACCGGTGCGACGGTCGTCCCGATCGCTGGTTCGGAACCGGCGGTCATCGCGGTCTCCGAGTCCGTCGACGGGCCGACGCGGGCGGGGCTGGAGGCTGCGGCCTCGCTGATCGGCCTGACGTGGAGTCGGCTCGACCTCGAACGTGAGCTGGCGGAGACCGAGCGTGCGCGGACGGCGCTGACGGGCCGGATCCTCGAAGAGGGCACGCGGGAGCGCAGCCGCATCGCGATGTCGGTGCACGACGATGTCCTGCCGCTGTTCGCCGCGGCGCAGATGCAGATCGACAACGTCGGCATGCTCATCGAGATGGGTCAGCTGGATCGCGCCAGCGTCATCATCGAGAAGGCGACGACCGGCGTCAGCGACGGGATCTGCACGCTGCGTGACACGCTCGAGGATCTGCGCCGCAGCACGCTGGTGCCCGGGACCCTGGCCGACGGGCTGCGCAAGCTGATCGCCGACCTGCAGGCGCGCACGGGCATCCGTGCCAGCGTGGTGGCACCGTCGAACCTGCCCGATCTGCCCTTCGCCGTCGAGCTGCTGACATACGAGACCGTGCGCGGCTGCCTGGCGAACGTCGAGAAGCACGCCGAGGCGACCAAGGTGCAGGTCGAGTTCCAGCTCGACGAGGGTAGGCTGGTGGTACTCATGCAGGACGACGGTCGGGGCTTTGACGCGACGCGGGTCGGGACGCGTAGTCACGGGCTCGCGCTGATGCGGCAACGCGCCGAGCTCGCGCGGGGCAGCTTCGACATCTCCGGTGTACATGGAGCCGGCACGACCGTGCGTCTCGAGGTGCCGACGTGGTGACGTTCGCCGCCCCGGTCATCGATCCGCCCGCGACCGGCAGAGCGGTCATCCGCATCGTCATCGCCGAGGATCACGGCGTGGTCGCGGACGGGATCGCCACCATGCTGTCGTTCGAGGACGACATGCAGGTCCAGGCCATCGTCACGTCGGGTGAGCAGTTGGTCGAGGTCGTGCTGGCCCAGCGGCCGGACCTCGCACTCGTGGACGTGAACCTGATCGGCATGGACGGGCTGACCGCGGTACGCCAGATCCTCGAGCACGACGTCCCGACGCGGATGATGGCGCTGACGATGTTCATCGACCACGACACCGTCACACGCGCCGTGGCGGCCGGCGTCGCCGGGTACCTGCCGAAGAACGTGCGCCGCAGGGAGCTCATCCAGGCGGTGCGCGCGGTGGCGGCGGGCAAGGGCTTCCTGCACCCTGACGTGACACGGCCGTTCCTGGAACGCGTCGGTCCGCTGGCGATCCACGCCGGCATCGAGCCGCTGACGCACCGCGAGCAGGAGGTGCTCGAGGTCATGGCGACCGGCGGCACGACGCGTGACATCGCCGATGCGCTGTGCATCAGCGAGGAGACGGTCAAGAGCCACCTCTCGCGCATCTACGCGAAGCTGAAGGCGGACGACCGCGTGCAGGCTGTGGTGACCGCGATGCGCCACGGCCTGGTGCGCTGAGCCCGTCCCGGCCGGCCGCGGGCGCGCCCGGACGGGTGCTCACAGGCAGCGGTCTCCCGACCTGGCGCTGGGCCCGCGGGTGGCGCCATCGATGCACGCCGATGGCGGAGACAGATGCACCGGCTGCGGGGGGAGGGGGCGGGAACCCGCCCCCCGCATGGTGCCTTGCGGTGGGCACCACTGTACTCGATTCCGCGCCAGTGGGAAGGGTCCCGGGCCTTGACGTGCGCACTGGACGCTCGGCCACGTCGGATTGTGGCGCCTGACGATGCGTGTGCAGCCCATGACTGGGTGTTGATCGCGACGCCGTCATCGGCATGCTCCCGGCCTGCACTGGCCGAAGCCTCCGGACTACGGTCGGTGTGGGTTGCAATGCGCAGCTCGACGGCGCACACTGCTGATGACGTGACCGTCACGCCGTCGGCGTGCGACTGCGAGGACGAGGACATGAGCCGGTACCGCGATGACCGCCTGCGGCTCGCCGCGCTCGTACGTATCGCGCGCCCGGTCGGAGGACGGTAGTCAGCACAGCGACGATCAGCCAGCAGCCCTCCGCCGACCAGGCGAAGGGCTTTTTCATCGCCCGCACGGTCCTGGCCTCGACGTCGATTCGACAGCATCAGGCCGCAGGTCCGTGGTACCAGGCTCCGCAAAGATGTGAGAAGGGTCAGCGCCCATGCAGATGACCGGTGCACAGGCAGTGATCGCGACCTTGGAGGCCGAAGGCGTGGACGTCATCTTCGGCCATCCCGGAGGTGCGATCCTGCCGGCGTACGACCCGTTGCTCGACTCGTCGATGCGTCACGTGCTGGCGCGTCACGAGCAGGGCGCGGGGCACATGGCCGAGGGGTTCGCCCACGCGACCGGACGGGTCGGTGTCGTCATGGCGACGTCGGGTCCGGGCGGGACCAACCTGGTCACCGCGCTGGCCGACGCGCACATGGACTCGGTCCCGATCGTCGCGATCACGGGCCAGGTCGCACGCCCGGCGGTCGGTGGCGACGCGTTCCAGGAGGCTGACATCACAGGCATCACCATGCCGGTGACCAAGCACAACGAACTCGTCGCTGACCCGGCCCGCATCGCCGGGGCGATCAAGGAGGCGTTCCACATCGCCTCGACCGGTCGGCCCGGCCCGGTGCTGGTCGACCTTCCCAAGGACGTGCTCGTCGAGACCTTCGACTACCGCTATCCCGATCAGCTCAGCCTGCCGGGCTACCGCCCGACCGTCCGCGGACACAGCAGGATGGTCCGTGAGGCCGCGCGGGAGATCCTCGCCGCACGGCGCCCCGTCATCTACGCCGGCGGCGGCCTGATCAGGGCCGAGGCCCACGACGAGCTGCGCGCGCTCGCGGAACTGCTGCGGCTGCCGGTCGTGACGACGCTCATGGCTCGCGGCGTGTTCCCGGACGACCACCCGCAGCACCTCGGCATGCCCGGCATGCACGGGCACTGGACCGCCATCACCGCGCTGCAGCGCGCAGATCTGCTGATCGCCCTGGGCACCCGGTTCGACGACCGCGTGACCGGCGACCTGTCGAGCTTCGCGCCGGACGCGCGGGTGATCCACGTCGACATCGATCCGGCGGAGATCGGCAAGAACCGCGAGCCCGACGTGCCGATCGTCGGTGACGCGGGCGTGGTCGTCAGCCAGATGACCGAGGCGGTCAAGCGCCTGCAGGCCGATGGCGCCGAGGCCGCCGTCCTCGACGAGTGGTGGCGGCAGCTCGACGCCTGGCGCACCGACCATCCGCTCCGGTGGGACCAGCAGCCCGACGGGCCGCTCAAGCCGCAGACGGTCATCCAGGCGATTGGCCGAAAGCTGGACGGCGGCGGCATCGTGGTGAGCGGTGTCGGCCAGCACCAGATGTGGGCCAGCCAGCTGATCCGCTACCGCACGCCCCGCACCTGGATCAACTCCGGCGGACTGGGGACCATGGGGTTCTGCGTCCCCGCCGCCATCGGCGCGAAGGTCGGCCGGCCCGAGGTCCCCGTCGTCGCGATCGACGGTGACGGCAGCTTCCAGATGACCCTGCAGGAGCTCGCGACGGCGAGCACCGAACGGATCCCGGTCATCTTCTGCGTCATCAACAACGGGGTGCTGGGCATGGTCCGCCAGTGGCAGGAGCTGTTCTACGAGCAGCGCTACTCGCAGATCGATCTCGGTGCCGAGGTCCCCGACCTCGTCAAGCTCGCCGACGCCATGGGCTGTGTGGGCTACCGCTGCGAGCGCGCGGAGGACGTCGACCAGACGCTGGACAAGGCGTTCGCCGTCGGGGACGCACCTGTGCTGGTCGACTTCCGCGTCGACCCGACCGAGAAGGTCTTCCCGTTCGTGCCGGCCGGTGGCAGCAACGACGACGTGATCGAGTCGCTCGAGGAGTGGCATCGGCGTCAGGACCTGCCCAAGGGCGGCGCCGGCGAACCCGGTGGCGCAGGCCTGCCGATGGTCCCGCCCTCATAGTCGTCGACGGTCCACAGGAGTCACAGACATGAGCATGCACACGCTGAGCGTCCTGGTCGAGAACAAGCCGGGCGTGCTCGCGCGCGTCGCCGGGTTGTTCAGCCGCCGGGGCTTCAACATCGAGTCGCTGTCGGTCGGCACGACCGAGTCCCCGCACGTCTCACGTATGACGATCGTGGTCGACGCCGAGCACTCGCCGCTCGAGCAGGTCACCAAGCAGCTCAACAAGCTGATCAACGTCCTCAAGATCGTCGAGCTGTCGCCCGCGGAGGCGGTGCAGCGGGAACTTCAGCTGATCAAGGTCGCCGCGACCGGCACGACACGCAGCGAGATCATCGAGATCGCCGACGTCTTCCGCGCGAAGGTCGTCGACGTCGACGTCGAGTCGGTCACCGTCGAGGTGACCGGATCGGTCGACAAGCTCGGGGCGCTGGTCCGGTTGCTCGAGCCCTACGGCATCCGCGAGCTCGTGCGATCCGGCATGATCGCGCTCGGGCGCGGTTCCCGCAGCATCACCGAGGGCCGCACCCTGCGCCTGCAACGCTCCGCCTAGTCCCGACCTGTCACGAACGGAAAGTAGAGAGAGCCGATGGTCCAGATCCACTACGAGGACGACGCCGCCCTCGACACGCTCGCCGACCGCATCGTTGCCGTCCTCGGCTTCGGCTCGCAGGGCCACGCCCACGCCCGCAACCTCACCGAGTCGGGTGTGGCCGTCATCGTCGGCCTCCACGAGGGATCGTCGAGCGCGGGCCGCGCCCGCGATGCCGGGCTCGAGGTCACCTCGGTGGCCGACGCGGCCAAGCGTGCGGACATCGTGATGATGCTGATGCCCGACACCGTGCAGCCGGAGGTGTACCGCGCGGAGGTCGAGCCTGGCCTGGTGGAGGGCAACGCGCTGTTCTTCGCCCACGGGTTCAACATCCACTTCGGGCAGATCGTCCCGCCCGTGGGTGTCGACGTCTGCATGGTGGCGCCGAAGGGCCCCGGGCACCTCGTGCGACGGACCTTCACCGAGGGCACCGGAGTACCGGCGCTCATGGCGGTGCACCAGGACGCCACCGGCAACGCCCACGCGCTGACGCTGGCCTACGCCAGAGGCATCGGCGCCGCCCGTGCCGGCGTGCTGGAGACCACGTTCGCCGAGGAGACCGAGACCGACCTGTTCGGCGAGCAGACCGTGCTGTGCGGCGGCGTGTCCAGCCTGGTCCAGAAGGCGTTCGAGACGCTGACCGAAGCCGGCTACCAGCCCGAGATCGCCTACTTCGAGTGCCTCCACGAGCTCAAGCTGATCGTCGATCTGTTCTACGAGGGTGGTCTGGCGCGCATGCGCTACTCGGTGTCGGACACTGCGGAGTACGGCGACTACTCGCGTGGCGGGTATGTCGTCGATGCCGGCGTCAAGGAGCGGATGCGCGAGACACTGACCCGGATCCAGGACGGCTCCTTCGCCCGCGAATGGATACTGGAGAACGCAGCGGGCAGGCCCAGCTTCAACGCGCAGCGACGTCGCCAGGCGGACCACCCGATCGAGGAGGTCGGTCGCACGCTGCGCTCGATGATGAGCTGGCTGCCCGACGAGGACGACTGAGCGTTCGGCCGCGACGCGTGGGGAGACCGGGATCCGGTACCCACTGTTTCCCCGCCGCGTGATCGGAGCGCCCGGGACGTGCTGACTACGCTGCGCTCATGCGTGCACCGATCTCGTCGTCATTGCGGACCGGGGCGCCGACCCTGTCGTTCGAGTTCTTCCCACCGAAGACCGATCAGGGCCGGCGCACCCTGTGGCGCACCATCGACGACCTCGCCGAGCTGACACCCGACTTTGTCTCCGTCACCTACGGGGCCGGTGGCTCGACGCGCGACCGGACGCGCGGGATCGTCGAGCACATCCGCGACCGCACCGACCTGCGGCCGGTCATGCACCTGACGTGCGTCGGAGCGACGCGCGGCGAGCTGACGGCGGTGGCGCACGACCTGGCGGAGCGGGGCATCACCGACGTGCTGGCGCTGCGGGGCGACCCGCCCGACGGACCGGCGGGGGAGTGGACCGCGGTCGCCGGCGGGTTCCGGTACGCGTCCGAGCTCGTCGCGCTGCTGCGGCACCAGGGCGGGTTCGAGGTCGGCGTCGCGGCGTTCCCCGAGGGGCACCCGGCGTCGCCGTCGCGGGAGGCCGACGTCGCACACCTCGCTGCGAAGTGCGCCGCCGGCGCGTCGTACGCCATCACCCAGTTCTTCTTCGACGTCAAGCAGTACATCGCGCTGGTCGACGAGTTGCGGGCGATCGGCTGTGACACGCCGGTCGTGCCCGGGCTCCTGCCGGTGACGAACCCCGCGCAGACACGCCGCTTCGCAGCGGCCGCGGGCGCCACGATCCCTGCGGAGCTGGATGCGGCCTTCCGTGCCGTCGAGGACGACCCCGCAGCCGTGCGCGCGCTCGGCACGTCCCGTGCGATCGCGCTCGGTCGTGACCTGTTGGCCGCCGGCGCGCCCGGCCTGCACGTGTACACGCTGAACCGCGCGGCCGTGACCCGCGACCTGTGCGAGGCGCTGCGGGCGAGCGGCGCGTTCGATACACGCGGACCCGGCGCCGGCCGTCTCCGCAGGCCTTTGTGAAACCTGGCACGAACTGTCTACTCTGGATTCTGATCCCACCTCAGCGAGGTCCTGTCATGCGTGTGCTCGTCGCCGACAAGTTGTCCGCGGCCGGAGTCGCGGCGCTCGAGCGGTCCCACGACGTCGACGTCCGCCCCGGGCTGTCCGGCGCCGAGCTCGTCGAGATCGTCGGCGCCTACGACGCCGTGGTGATCCGTTCCGCCACGACCATCACCGCCGAGGTCATCGCCGCTGCCGACCGCCTGAAGGTCATCGCGCGAGCGGGCATCGGTGTCGACAACATCGATATCGAGGCGGCCACGGCGCGGGGCATCCTGGTCTGCAACGCCCCGCAGTCGAACACGATCAGCGCCGCGGAGCACACGATCGCCATCCTGCTGTCGCTCGCGCGTCGGGTTCCGGCGGCCGACTACAGCCTGCGCGCCGGAGGGTGGGAGCGCAGTGCGTTCCAGGGTGTCGAGCTGCACGGACGGACGCTCGGCGTGATGGGACTGGGCCGGGTCGGCACGCTCGTGGCGCAGCGGTGCGCGGCGTTCGGGATGCGGCTGGCCGCCTACGACCCCTACGTGTCCACCGAGCGAGCAGATCAGCTGGGCATCCAGCTCGTGGGCTCGCCCGCGCAACTGTGCGAGATCGCCGACGTGGTCACGGTCCACCTCCCGCGGACCTCCGACACCGTGGGCATCGTGGGCGCGGCGGAGCTGCGCGCGCTCGGACCGGACGGGATGCTGGTCAACACCGCGCGCGGGGGCATCGTCGACGAGGACGCACTCGCGACGGCACTGGCCGACGGAACCCTGGGCGGCGCGGCACTGGATGTGTTCTCGACCGAGCCGCTCACGGCGTCGCCGCTGTTCGACCTGCCCAACGTCGTCGTGACCCCGCACCTGGGCGCGTCGACCAAGCAGGCACAGGACAAGGCCGGTGTGATGGTCGCCGAGGCGGTCGATCTCGCGCTGCAGGGTGAGTTCGTCCCGAGCGCGGTCAACCTGCAGGTGTCGACCACGGTCACCGATCACGTGCGCGCGTTCATGGGTCTGACGACCACGCTCGGTCGGCTGTTCACCGCACTCTACGAGGGCGTCACCAGCTCGATCACCGTCGAGTACCGCGGCCGGATCGCCGACGAGGACACCAGTGCGTTGAACCTCGCCGCGCTGACCGGCCTGCTCAGCGATGTGGTCGACGAGCCCGTCACCTACGTCAACGCGCCACTGACCGCGGAGGAGCGCGGATTGAAGCTGACCACGATGACGTCGTCGGCGCCGCGGGACTACGTGTCGCTCGTCCGCCTGACCGCCAACGGCGACCACGCCGTGTCCGGCACGGTCGTGGGCCCGAACAACAAGGAGCGGATCGTCGAGCTCTGGGGCTTCGAGGTCGACATGGAGCCCAGCGACCACATGTTGTTCTTCCGCTACGTCGACCGGCCGGGCGTGATCGGCACGATCGGCGGGCTGCTCGGTGCCGAGAACATCAACATCGCGACGATGCAGGTCGGGCGGCACGAGATGGGTGGCGACGCGCTCATCGCGATGACCACCGATTCGGCCGTCTCGCCGGCCATCGCCAGGCGCATCGCGGACGCGATCGGCTCGACGCAGGCGCGCACGATCAGCCTGCCGCACGTCTGACAGACCCCTCTCCGGCCCGGGCGACGCCGCGGCCGCGGGCCACGCGCCACACATCCAACCGGCGCGTCCCGCGCGCGACCGGGCGGTCGGCGTCCAGCGACCGCCGTTCCCACGCCTGTCGTCAACCGCCCGGTGGACGTGAGAGAATGCGCCGACCCCTTGACCGACCACGACGACACAGGAAGCACACGTGAGCGCCGTTCCGATCGCCGTCATGCCAGAGGGCACCCGTGGCTACATCGTCGACGCGGTCCGTGACGGCGGCGGTGACGTCGTCGACCTGCCCGATGCCCGGGCGCTGGTGTGGACCGATCCCGACGACCCCCACGCGTTGACCGACGTCCTGACGCATCACAGCGGCATCGAGTGGGTGCAGCTGCCGTGGGCCGGCGTCGAACCCTACGCAGAGGCGGGTGTGTTCGACCACGACCGCGTGTGGACCTCCGGCAAGGGCGTCTACGCCGAGCCCGTCGCCGAGCACGCGCTGGCCCTGGCGCTGGCGGGTCTGCGGGAGCTGCCGCGCTTCGCGCAGGAGGTGACCTGGACGTCGCAGGCGGGCATCAGCCTGCTCGGCGGCGCGGTGACCATCTTCGGTGCCGGGGGCATCACGTCCGAGCTGGTCCGTCTGCTGCAACCGTTCGACTGCTCGATCACGGTCGTGCGTCGCACGGCCGGGCCGATGGAGGGCGTCGACCGGGTGCTGGCGTTCGACCACCGGTACGAGGCGCTCAAGGGCGCGGACGTCGTCGTGCTCGCGCTCGCGCTCACGCCGGAGACGGTCGGGGTGATCTCCCGGGTCGAGTTCGAGCTGATGGAGCCGCACGCCTGGCTGGTGAACGTCGCGCGCGGCGCGCACGTCGTGACCGAGGATCTCGTGGTCGCACTGCGCGAGGACGTGATCGGCGGTGCAGCACTGGACGTCACGGATCCCGAGCCGCTGCCCGACGGCCACCCGCTGTGGCGGCTGCCGAACTGCCTGATCACGCCCCACACGGCGAACACCGAGGACATGGCCAAGCCGCTGCTGTCGGCCCGCATCGCCGACAACGTCCGCCGCTTCGCCGCCGGCGAGGAACTGATCGGTACCGTCGATCCGGACGCCGGCTACTAACGCCGCGGGTCAGCCGATGCCCGACGGGTGGACGGCGGTGCCGAGTCCGCCCGCGGATCGCAGGCCGACGCGCCCCTCGAACCCAGGCAGCGGACGGCGGTAGGCGCACAGGTCGCAGTTCATGCGGGGGTCGCCGTCGATGGTCTCGCGGTAGCGGGCGACGACCACGTCGGCGACCAGCGGATCGGGTCCGAAGCGACCCGCGTCGGCGATCTCCAGGCCATCGGCGATCGCCGTGTCCGCCCAGCCATCGACGCGACGCTCGAGCAGCCCGGCCAGCAGCGACCACGAGAAGCGCACGACCCGGCGCACGCCGGCGCGCTGCAGCCGCTCGAACAGCGCGTCTGCCCTCGGCCAGGTCACGCCCGCGTACGCGATCTCGGCCCACCGGTGTCCGGTCAACTCGGCCAGCAGCCTGGCCGCCTTCGCGAGGTCGCCGTTGGCGTCCGGGTCGCTGGAGCCGGCGCCGGTCACGACGAGCACCTCGTCGGTCCGGTCGCCGTCTGACACCGCGTCGATCCTCTCGCAGGCCAGATCGAACAGCGTCGGATGCAGGCCGAGCACGCGTCCGTGCACGACCTCGACGTGCGCCAGTTCGGCGCGCACCCGTGCCACCGCCTCCGGCACATCGGTCTTGGCGTGCCCCGCGCCCAGCACCAGGAACGGCACGGTCACGATCCGTCCGGCGCCGTCGTCGACGAGGCGGGCCGCCGCCGTCGTGGCGTCCGGTTCGGCGAAGTCCTCGAGCCACGCGGCCTCGACCGGCGCGTCGACGCGCTCGCGCACGTGTCCCACGAGCGTGGCCATCTCGGTCGCACCGGCGGGATCGCGGGTTCCGTGGGCGATGAGCAGCAGGGCGGGCTGGGGGTGGGTGGTCACGTGATCATCCTCGCGGTCGTCAGTCCTCGGTCGCGGCGATCGTTCAACAAGGTTTCGCACGCCGGACGGATCTCGTACCCTTGTGACAAGCGCTGCGGTCAACGGACGCGACCCGCCCGGTGGCCGCGTCGGGGCCGATGCGCACCAGCAGGCTCCGATCTCGCGCTCCGACGACGTGTGTGGCACGGCGATCCCGGCCGCACGGACCGAAGGAGTCGCCATGGTTTCTGATCCATCCACCCCCGATCCTCGCACGCTGCTGCCCACCGGGCCGCCGATCAGGCTGCTCGATGTCGACGGCACGTACACCGAAGATCCCGACTGGCCGATCGACCTCGATGACGAGCAGTTGCTCGGGCTGTACCGCGCGATGGTCATCGCGCGTCAGGTCGACACCCAGGCCATCACGCTGCAGCGGCAGGGCCAGTTGGGCGTCTACGCCTCGCTGCGTGGCCAGGAGGGCGCCCAGATTGGCAGCGCCTTCGCGCTGGCTCCCCAGGACTGGGTGTTCCCCTCGTACCGCGAGCTCGGTGTCGCCGTCGTGCGGGGCGTCGATCCCGCCGACCTGCTACGGGTGTACCGCGGCACGTGGCACGGCACCCACGATCCCACCAAACACCACTTCGGTCTGATCTCCATCCCGATCGCGACGCAGGCGCTCCACGCCGCCGGGTTCGCGATGGGCGCCCGCCTCGACGACGCCGACTGCTGCGTCGTCAGCTACATGGGTGACGGGGCCACCAGCGAGGGCGACGCGCACGAGGCGTTCAACTTCGCCGCGGTGTTCGCCGCACCGTGTGTCTTCTTCATCCAGAACAACCAGTACGCGATCAGCGTGCCGCTGACCCGTCAGACGGCGGCGGCCAGCATTGCCCACAAGGCCGTCGGCTACGGCATGCCCGGCTACGTGTGCGACGGCAACGATGTGCTGGCCAGCTACGCGGTCACCCGACGCGCGCTGGAGCACGCGCGGGCCGGCGACGGGCCGGTGCTTATCGAGGCGATCACGTACCGCATGGAGGCCCACACGACGTCGGACGACCCGACGCGCTACCGGGACGACGACGAGCTCGAGCATTGGCGGGCGCGGGACCCGATCTCCCGCTACGAGGCCTTCCTGCGCGACCGGGGTCTGCTCGACGACGACGTCGCCGAGACCGTCAGCAAGGCGGCCCGTGCCGAGGCACAGGCGGTGCGGTCGGCCATCTACGACGAACCGCACGGCGATCCGCTCGAGCTGTTCGATCACGTGGCGTCCGAGCCGACCCAGCAGTTGGCCGCCCAGCGGTCCCTGCTCGCCGCCGAGCTGGCGGGGGAGCGGTCCTGATGGCGGCGGTCACCATGGCAGGGGCGCTGAACCGCGCGCTGCACGACGCGATGGACGATGATGACCGTGTGGTCGTGTTCGGCGAGGACGTCGCCGCCCTCGGCGGCGTGTTCCGCGTGACCGACAGGCTGATGGAGCGCTTCGGCGAGGGCCGCTGCTTCGACACGCCGCTCGCCGAGTCGGGCATCGTGGGCACGGCGATCGGGATGGCCATGTACGGCTACCGGCCCGTCGTCGAGCTCCAGTTCGACGGGTTCAGCTACCCCGCCTTCGAACAGATCACCTCACACCTGGCCAAGATCCCGAACCGCTCGCGCGGAGCGGTGCAGCTGCCCGTCGTGGTGCGCATCCCGTTCGGCGGCGGCATCGGAGCGGTTGAGCACCACTCGGAGAGCCCGGAGGCGCTGTACGCGCACACGGCGGGCCTGCGGATCGTGACGCCGTCGACGCCGTCCGACGCCTACGGGCTGCTGCGGGACTCGATCGCCTCGCCGGATCCGGTGGTGTTCTTCGAACCGAAGCGGCGGTACTGGTCCAAGGAGGATGTCGACCTGCCGGTCTCGACAGAGCCCATGGGGACGGCGGTCGTACGGCGACAGGGGACCACCGCGACGCTGATCGCATACGGCCCCACGGTCGCGACCTGCCTGGAGGCCGCAGACGCCGCAGCGGAGGAGGGCTGGGACCTGCAGGTCGTCGACGTGCGGACGCTCGTGCCGCTCGACATCGCGACGATCGCCGCTGCGGTCGAGCAGACCGGTCACGCGATCGTCGTGCATGAGGCCAGCGTGTTCGGCGGCATGGGGGCCGAGATCGCCGCCGAGGTCGTGGAGCAGGCCTTCTGGACGCTGGAGGCGCCGGTCCTGCGGGTCGGTGGCTTCGACATCCCGTACCCGCCGGCGCAACTCGAGCACTACCACCTGCCCGACGTCGATCGCGTGCTCGACGCCGTCGAGCGCAGCCTGAGCTACTAGGAGGCCGTGCGATGACGACCAGACAGGTGCAGATGCCCGATCTCGGAGAGGGCCTGACCGAGGCGACCATCGTCACGTGGCTCGTCGCGGTCGGCGACGAGATCGCCGAGGACCAGGTCGTGGCCGAGGTCGAAACCGCCAAGGCCACCGTCGAACTCCCGACGCCGTTCGCCGGTACGATCACCGATCTCCATGCCACCGAGGGCGAGGAGGTCGAGGTCGGTACCGCCGTGCTGTCGGTGGACACCGACGGCGAGGGGACCGCGGAGCGACTGGCCGGGGAGGACGCGACGCCAGCCGCGGGGGACCAGCTCGCACGGGCCGCCGACAACGGTGCGGAACCGTCGACGTCGTCGGCGGCGGGCGACGACGCGAGCGGCAACGTGCTGGTGGGGTACGGCACCGGCCGTGGACGCAGCCGACGCCGGCGCACGCGCGCACGCCACGACGGCAGCGCCAGGCCCACGAGCCGGCCGCGGGCCAAGCCGCCGGTGCGCAAGCTCGCGAAGGATCTCGGCGTCGACCTTGGGCAGGTGCACGGCACCGGGCCGGAGGGTCGGATCACGCGCGACGACGTGCACGCCGCCGCGAACGCGTCGGGCGCGGCGGCCGACACGGCGGCGCCGGCCGACGTGGCATCGTCGGCGGCCGCCGGTGTGGGCACACCGACCGACGCCGACGCCGCAGGGACCGCCGATGCCGGCCGCCGCGAGGCCGTGACGGGGGTGCGCGCGCGGATCGCCGATCACCTCTCGGTCGCCTGGCGCGAGATCCCCGCAGCGTCGTGCTGGGTCGACGTCGACGCGACCGCCATGCTGGCGCTGCGGGACGAGCTCGTGGCCGATCACCCCGCTGTGCGCGTCACACCGCTCGCGGTGATCCTGCGGGCCTGTGCGGTGGCGCTCGGGCGCGTGCCACAGCTCAACGGCAGCTTCGATGCCGAGGCCCGCGAGATCGTGTACCACGAGCGGATCGACCTGGGGGTGGCGACGCAGACCGACCGGGGCCTGCTGGTACCTGTCGTCCGTGACGCGGGTCGGCGCTCGATCCTCGAGCTCGCGGCCGAGGTGACACGCGTCGCCGGGGCTGCCCGGGCGGGTGAGCTGCCGCCCGCCGAGCTGGTCGGCAGCACGTTCTCCGTGTCGAACTTCGGTGCCTTCGGCATCGATGGTGGAGGACCGATCGTCAACCACCCGGAGGCCGGCATCCTGGGTGTCGGCCGGATCACGGATCGTCCGTGGGTGGTCGACGGGGCGGTCGTGGCGCGTCCGGTCCTCAACCTGTCGTTGACCTTCGACCACCGGGTGTGTGACGGCGCGGAGGCGTCGGCCTTCCTGCGGCTCGTCGCCGACCTCGTCGAGCGCCCGACGCGCCTGCTGGCGTACTAGCGCCGGTCGAACGGCGGGGACCGGGCGCACGTCCCCCGGTCCGGCGCCGGCCCGGCAGGTATCGTTCGCAGGGTTTCACCCGTGGTGAGGAGGACCCGATGACCCACGCCGAGCTGCACGCCCGCCACCAGGCTGTCCTTCCATCGTGGTTGGCGCTGTACTACGAGGAGCCGATCGCGCTGGAACGCGGCGAGGGGCGCCACGTGTGGGACGCCGAGGGCACCCGTTACCTCGACTTCTTCGGCGGCATCCTCACGACGATGACCGCGCACGCGCTGCCCGAGGTCGTCGAGGCCGTTCGCGTGCAGGCGGGCCGCATCATGCACTCGTCGACGCTGTACCTGATCGAGTCGCAGATCGAGCTCGCCGAGGAGATCGCGGCGTTGGTGCCGATCGACGACGCGAAGGTGTTCTTCACGACGTCGGGAACCGAAGCCAACGAGGCGGCGCTGCTGCTGGCCTGCACCGCGCGACACAGCAACCAGATCCTGGCGATGCGCAACAGCTACCACGGCCGGTCGTTCGCCGCGATGGCCATCACCGGCAACCGCGGCTGGTCGGCCTCGAGCCTGTCGCCGGTGCAGACCAGCTACGTCCAGGGGGCGTATCGCTACCGCAGCCCCTGGCGCGACCTCTCCGACGACGAGTACATCGCCACCGGTGTGGCCGATCTGATCGATGTGCTCGACACCACGACGGCCGGCGACGTGGCGTGCCTGATCGCCGAACCGATCCAGGGCGTCGGCGGGTTCGCGCATCCACCGGACGGCTTCTACGGGGCGCTCGCCGAGGTGCTCGCCGACCGCGGCATCCTGTTCATCAGCGACGAGGTACAGACGGGCTGGGGCCGCACGGGGGAGCACTTCTGGGGGTTCGAGGCGCACGGCGTCGTCCCCGACGTCGTGACGTTCGCCAAGGGCATCGGCAACGGGTTGGCGCTGGCAGGCGTCGTCGCTCCGGCCGCGTTGATGGACGGTGTGGCGGCGAACTCGATCTCGACGTTCGGCGGCAACCCGCTGGCGACGGCGGGCGGCCTGGCCAACCTGCGGTACCTGGTGGCGAACGATCTGCAGAGCCAGGCGCACAAGACCGGCGCCCAGCTGCGCGCCGAGCTCGTCGACGGGTTCGACGGTGTGCCGGGCGTCGCGGACATCCGCGGCAAGGGGTTGATGCTGGGGATCGAGCTGGCCGACGCCGACGGCAGGCCCCGACCCGCGATGGCGACCGCCGCGCTCGAACACTGCCGCCGCGCCGGTCTGCTGGTCGGCAAGGGCGGGCTGTACGGCAACGTGCTCCGCGTCGCGCCGCCCCTCACCATCACACCCGATGAGATCGCCGAGGGCGGTCGGGTGTTGATCGACGCCGTCAGCGCAGCGAGCGGCTGACGTCGCCGTCGTCGGCGGCAACCGCGCGGCGTGCCAACCGCAGCAGCGCGGCGGCCCGGCCCCGTTCCGTCTCGGTGAACCGGTAGTCGCGCCGCAGCACGAGCACCTCGTCACCGGCGTCGAGCACGAGCGTGCGCGGGTCCTCGGTCACCGGTGCGTGCGCCGGGTCCCGCAGTTCGGCGACCCTGGCGCGCAACATGCCGCCGATCAACGTCGTGACGCCGCGCCTCGCCTCGGCGCTGCCGTCGAGCAGCGACTCGATGCCGATCGACAGACGCGTGACGGCGTCACCGGGCTGCCCGCGCGACGGTCCCGCGTGGATCACGCTGACCCCATCGAGCGACGACAGCCTGTCGAGAAGCGTCGGAATGCGGTCGCCGTCGAGGATGATCTCGAGATCGTCGAGTGCGCGTCCATCCGCGTGCTCGACGACGTCGACGGCGTGGATGTCGCCGCCGACCGCCGAGATGGCGCTCGCGAGCTTCGCCAGCGCTCCCGGACGGTCCGGCAGCGCGCACCGCAGCATCAGTTCCATAGTGGAAGTGCAGCTTAGGTCACGCCGACCGTGTCTGCTGTCACAAGGTCATGTCGTTGCCGTGTCGCGTCGTCACCCGCGCCCGTCCTGGTTGCCGCCGGACGTGCTCGGCTCGACCAACGGCGCATCCCGCAGCAGCGATGTCTCGTCCAGCACGATCTGCTTGATCAGCAGGACCTCGGTGCCTGCGCCCTCCTGGACGCGGAAGTCGGCCTCGTCCATGAGCATGCGCATCAGCGCCAGCCCCCGGCCACCCTCGGCGAGCGCGCCCGCCATGCGCTGTCGCCCGTTGACCTGGAACCCGTTGCCGCTGTCAGCGATCGTGACACGTGCCGCCTCGCGGTTGAGCTCGAACGTCACGCGGTAGCGATCGGTCGAAGTCGCGTGGCGTACGACGTTGGCGCACCCCTCGGTCAGCGCCAGTTCGACGTCAGCCGCGCACGAGCGTTCGACGCCGACCTCGGCCATCGCACTGGCGACGATGCGCCGGACCGCCGAGACGCTCTCACGGTCACGCGGCAGCGCCAACGAGATCTCGATGTGCACGCACATGCCTCCCGGCGTACTTCGCTGTACAAGTGGGCTCTCGATCAGTCAGGCCGACGGTACCCAAGGTCATCAGGCGCCATGCGCTGTGTATCGTCCGCCCCATGGACCTGACCGTCGCGGTGATCGGCGCCGGCCGCTCCGAACCTGCAACCGATGCCACCGCCGAGGAGGTCGGCTCGCGCCTGGCGCAAGCCGGCGTCGTCGTGGTGTGCGGTGGCCTGGGGGGTGTCATGGCGGCGGCGTGCCGCGGCGCAAGGGCGGCTGGTGGGCGCACGGTCGGCATCCTGCCGGGCACGACCGCGCGGGAGGCGAACCCGTGGGTCGACCTCGCGCTGCCGACCGGCCTGGGGGAGGCGCGCAACGTGCTGGTCGTGCGCGCGGGGAGCGCGGTCATCGCCGTCGGCGGCGGCTTCGGCACGTTGTCGGAGCTGGCGTTCGCCCGCAAGCTCGACGTCCCGGTGGTCGGTCTGGACACCTGGCGGCTGCCCGATGACGGCATCGTCCACGTCGACGCCCCGGAGGAGGCCGTGCGCGAGGCGCTCGCGGCCGCCCGGCGCGGTTGAGCGCACATCGTGCGTCACCTGGTGGCCGAGCGCCACGTGCGGTCGGATCCCGGGCCGTTCGTCGCGGTGAGTTGACACCGGCGTCGTGACGGCGTAGTAGTAGTGGCCGTGCAGATCTCCCAGCTCGACCTCGTAGCGCGCCCGTCCGGCGCGATCTTCGAGCTGCTGCTCGCGGGCCTTCTCGGCCTCCTCATTCTTTGACGCCGCGGGGCGGACCCTCACCCAACCCCCCGCGGAGTGCAACGTCCGGGTCTCATACCCGCCGCACACGTCACGTGCCTCATGTAGCGAAGCGGTAGGCACACGTCACGTGCCTCATGTAGCGAAGCGGTAGGCACACATGAATGAGGAGACCCCCCATGGCCCCCAACGCCGTACAGATCTTCGACACGACCCTGCGCGACGGTGAACAGGCGCCCGGCATCTCGTTGGGCGTCAAGGAGAAGCTCGAGATCGCCGAACAGCTGTGCCGCCTGCACGTCGACACGATCGAGGCCGGGTTCCCGATCACGTCGCATGGCGACTTCGACGCGGTCAAGGCGATCGCCGAGGACGTGGGTACCGAACCGGACGCGCCGGTCATCGGCGCGCTGGCGCGGTGCGCGCGCGGCGACATCGACCGCGCGGCCGCCGCGCTCAAGGGCGCGGCCCGCTCCCGCATCCACGTCTTCCTGTCCACGTCGGAGATCCATCGACGCGCGATGCTGCGAGCCTCGGAGGACGACATCCTCGCGTCGACCGCCGAGTCCGTCCGGCACGCACGCAGCTACACCGACGACGTCGAGTTCTCACCGCAGGACGCGACGCGCACCGACCACGACTTCCTGAGAAGGGTCGTCGACACGGCCGTGGCGAACGGCGCGACGACCGTGAACATCCCCGACACGGTCGGCTACGCCCTGCCGCACGACTTCGGTGTGCTGATCGCCGAGATCGTCCGCCGGGTGGGCGACGACGTCATGGTCAGCGTGCACTGCCACAACGATCTGGGTCTGGCCGTGGCGAACTCGATCGAGGCCGTGCGCAACGGTGCGCGGCAGATCGAGGTCGCCGTCAACGGCATCGGCGAGCGCGCGGGCAACTGCTCGATGGAGGAGGTCGTCATGGCACTGGCGACCCGCTCCGACCTGCTCGACCGGTCGACGCAGGTCGTGACGCGGGAGATCGCGCGCACCTCCCGGCTGGTCACCGCGCTGACCGGCTACCCCGTGCAGTTCAACAAGGCCGTCGTCGGTCGCAACGCGTTCGCGCACGAGTCGGGCATCCACCAGCACGGGGTGCTGCAGGACCGCCTGACGTACGAGATCATGCGCGCGGAGGACATCGGCCTGACCGGCGCCCAGATCGTCCTGGGCAAGCACTCGGGCCGCCACGCGTTCGCCACCCAGCTCGCCGAACTCGGCTACGAGCTGGACGACGGCGAGCTGGCGCGCGCGTTCACCCGCTTCAAGGAGCTGGCCGACCGCAAGGTCGAGCTGACCGACGTCGACCTCGAGGCGATCGTCGCCGACGAGGTGTCAGCCAGCGCAGACGATGGGTTCGTACTGGAGTCCCTGCAGGTCTCCGGCGGCACCGCGACGGCACCAACCGCCACGGTCCGTGTCCGCAGGACCGCCGACGACGTCACGATCGACGAGTCGGCGATGGGAGACGGCATGGTCGATGCTGCCTGCGGCGCGATCCGCCGCGCAGTTGGGATCGAGGCGAAGTTGGTCACCTTCAACGTCGCCGCTGTCACCGGGGGGATCGACGCCCTCGGTGACGTGACCGTGCAGGTCGAGGTCGACGGCAGGCGCATCAGTGGCCGCGGCGTGTCCACGGACATCGTCGAGGCCAGTGCACGCGCGTTCCTGTCGGCCATGAACAAGTCGGTACGCCTGCGCCACCGTGCGCGGACCGTGACCGACACGCCCTAGTCCGCACCGGGCGCCGCGCGCGGCCACCACGGCGCGCGCGGCGCCGGCGCCTGACAGCAGCACCGACCTGACGTACCCGCACCACCGGCAACGATCGTGAGGACCATCGCCATGACCACCACCGCCGAGACCATCGAGACCACACCCGCCCCCGACCCCGGCGACGTGCTGCCGGCGAGCACGCCGGACACCGGTGTGCTGGTCGGTGGTGACCTGGCGCAGCGCATGCTCGCCAGCGCGCGCTGGCGCCAGTGACGGGCGCGGCGATGCCGGACACCCCGAGGACGCTGGTCGACAAGATCGTCGACGCCCACGTCGTCGCCGACGACGACGGTCCGGCGCTGCTCTACGTCGACCTCCACCTCGTCCACGAGGTCACCAGCCCGCAGGCCTTCGAGGGCCTGCGGCTGGCCGACCGCCCCGTGCGGCGCCCGGAGCTGACGCTGGCGACGATGGACCACAACGTCCCCACGACCGACCGTTCCCAGCCCGTCGCCGACGAGCTGTCCGCCGCGCAGATCGAGGCACTGCGGCGCAACTGTGACGAGTTCGGGATCCGTCTGTTCGATCTGCACTCCCGGCGGCAGGGCATCGTGCACATGATCGGGCCCGAGCTCGGGGTCACCCAACCTGGCATGACGATCGTGTGCGGTGACAGCCACACGGCAACCCACGGGGCGTTCGGTGCGTTGGCGTTCGGCATCGGCACCAGTGAGGTCGAGCACGTGCTGGCGACCCAGACGCTCATGCAGGCACGGCCCAGGCAGATGGCGGTCGAGGTCGATGGTGAGCTGCCGTTCGGCGTCACGGCCAAGGACGTGATCCTGTCGATCATCGGCCGCATCGGCGTCGACGGCGGGGTCGGCCACGTCATCGAGTACCGGGGCAGCACGATCGCCGGCCTGTCGATGGAAGGCCGGATGACCATCTGCAACATGTCGATCGAGGGGGGCGCTCGTGCGGGTCTCGTCGCACCCGACGAGACCACGTTCGTGTACCTGAAGGGCCGGCCGCACGCGCCCCGGGGCGATGACTGGGACGCCGCTCTGGAGCACTGGCGGTCCCTGCCGACCGATCCCGATGCGACGTTCGACCGGGTCGAGCACTTCGACGCGACGACGATCGCGCCCACGGTCACGTGGGGCACGACACCGGCGATGAGCGTCACGGTCGACGGCCACGTCCCCACCCCCGAGGAGACGGCCGACGCGGATCAGACCCGGCGTGCGCTGGACTACATGGGCCTGCGCGGTGGGGAGGCGATCACCGACATCCAGCCGGACCGCGTGTTCCTGGGGTCGTGCACGAACGCACGCATCGAGGACCTGCGTGCGGCGGCCCGGGTCGTCGACGGACAGAAGGTCGCCGGTGGCGTCCGCGCGATGGTCGTTCCGGGGTCGTACCCGGTGAAGCTGCAGGCCGAGGCCGAAGGGCTGGCCGACATCTTCACCGAGGCCGGGTTCGAGTGGCGCGAGCCCGGCTGCTCGATGTGCCTGGGCATGAACCCCGACATCCTGGCACCCGGTGAACGGTGCGCGTCGACCTCCAACCGCAACTTCGAAGGCCGGCAGGGCCGCGGCGGGCGGACCCACCTGGTGTCGCCGGCGATGGCCGCCGCCGCCGCCATCCACGGCCACTTCGTCGACGTCCGCGAGTTGGGCGACAGCGGCCGGGGCGGGGACCGCCATCACATGAACGGAGCCGCCTGATGCAACCGGTCACCACGATCACCGGGACGATGCTCCCGCTCGACCGGGCCGACGTCGACACCGACCAGATCATGCCCAAGCAGTTCCTCAAGCGGATCGAGCGGACGGGCTTCGGCGAGTTCGTGTTCCACGACTGGCGCCGCGACCCCGACTTCGTGCTCAACGACGAGCGGTACGCCGGGGCGAACGTGCTCGTCACCGGGCCGAACTTCGGTTCGGGCTCGTCACGGGAGCACGCACCGTGGGGGCTGCAGCAGTACGGCTTCGACGCGGTCATCGCTCCCTCGTTCGCCGACATCTTCCGCAGCAACTGTGACCAGATCGGTCTGCTGACCGTCGCGCTGCCCGTGGACCGCTGCAGGGAGCTGATCGCGCTCGCGACCGACGAGCCGGCGGCCACGGTCCGCATCGACCTGCCGGAGCAGGTCGTCGTGACCGGACTGGGCACCGATCACTTCGAGGTCGACGCGCATACCAAGCGGCTGCTCGTCGAGGGTCTGGATCCCATCGCGCTGACGTTGCGGCGCGAACAGCAGATCGCCACGTTCGAGGCGCGTCGACCGTCGTTCATGCCGGTCACGGCGATCTGACGTACACGGGCGCAGCGTCGGCTACAGTGCCGTGCCATGCGTGTGCTGCGAGCCGACCAGGTCCGCCGGATCGCATTGGCGGCGCAGGGCTTCGACCGGCCGCGGCCGGGTGGACGCATCGACATCCGCCACGTGCGCCGGGTGCTGCGGCACCTCGATCTGCTGCAGATCGACGCGGTGCAGACCGTCGAGCGCTCGCAGTACCTCCCCCTGTTCTCACGCCTCGGGCCGTACCCGCGGCACCTGCTGGACGAGACGGCCTACCGTCGCCGTGAGCTGTTCGAGGCCTGGGCGCACGAGGCGAGCCTCGTGCGGGTCGAGCGCTGGCCCACCCTCGGCCCGCGCAGGGGTCACTGGTCCAGCCGGAAGGCGGCCCGGCTGGAGGCAGAGCGCCCCGGCTACATCGCGCGGGTCCGCGACGAGGTCTCGGCCCGCGGCCCGTTGAGCGTGGGTGACCTGTCCGAGCCGGGGGAGCGGACCGGGCCCTGGTGGGGCTGGTCGCCCGGCAAAGCCGCACTCGAGGCGCTCTTCGCCTGGGGTGAGGTCGCGATCGCGGAGCGTCGCGGACAGATGCGGACGTACGACCTCGCCGAGCGGGTCATCCCCGACCGGATCCGGGCGCAGCCCACGCCCGACCGCGATGCGGCCCACCGGGAACTGCTGCTGGCGGCGGCCGAGGCGCTGGGCGTCGCCACTGCCGACGACCTGGCCGACTACTACCGCCTCGGTGTGGCCGAGACGCGTCCGGCGCTGGACGGTCTGGTCCGTGACGGCCTCCTCGAGCCGGTGACCGTCGAGGGCTGGGATCGTGCCGCGTTCCGCGCGTCAGGCGCGCGGCTGCCACGACGCATCCGCGCCGCGGCCCTGCTGACGCCGTTCGACCCGCTCGTGTGGTACCGCGACCGGGCGGAGCGGGTGTTCGGCTTCCACTACCGGCTGGAGTTCTACGTGCCCGCGCCGCAGCGGCGGTACGGCTACTTCGTCATGCCGTTCCTGCTCGGCGACGCGCTCGTCGCCCGCGTCGACGTGAAGGCGGACCGCCGGACAGGGGTCCTGCGGATACCCGGCGCCTTCGTCGAACCAGGGGTGGACGTCGCCGACGTCGCCGGCCCGCTGCTCGACGAACTGCACCTGCTCGCCGACTGGTTGGACCTGGACGGGGTGGCCATCGCCGGCGACCGCCCGCTCGACGTCGCGCTCAGGCACGCGGCGGGGCGCCCGCGCGGGGCGTTCAACGGCGTCACCACCGCATCGTGACACGCGGCGAGCAACGCTGGTGCGACGAACGTGCACGCGTCCCGGTACCCCGCCGCGCGGGCAGGTCCTTGATTTCCGAGCGCGTGGCCGTCACGCTGACACCGCGTGCGGGGTCACCGGCCGCGGTCACGGCCACGACGGATGTCGCCACACCACGATCTCAGGCGCGCGACGACCCGCGGCCGACCGGGGTCGCGACCGTCCGACGATGCCTGACCCCTGGAGTGCTGGTTGGCTGCTGAGCCCGTGCCGAGCGCCGGACCCGTCCGCGACGCACCGGCCCATGCGTGGGCGTGGCTGCAACGGTCGCGGCCCGTCGTCGAGCGACTCGCCGACGTGCTGACGGGACAGCCGTCGCGGGCGGGCTTCGTCGACGCCGTGCGCCGCAGCTACGTCGACGACCCGCTCGTGCGAGATGCCGTCCACGGGGTGGTCGCCGAGGTGGCGTTCCGGGGCCGCGTGCCGCCACGTCGTCCGCCGGGTGCCTCTTGGGATCGGGGGCTGGTGTGGTGGGCCGCGACGCTGGTCGGTCGTACACCGGAGGACTACGCCGCCTCGCCCGCGACCGTCGAACAGCCGGCGCTGTTCGCCGAGGTCGACGCGCCTGCCGTCGATCCCGAGCGTGCGATGCTGATCGCGGCGCTCGAGGACCTGTTGGCTCAGCGCAGCGGCGATCAGATACCAGCAGCTGCCGTCCGGCAGTTGGTCGTCCACCTGCGACGTGGTCCGGAGCGGACCGACCCACACCGGTAGCGTGGGGGGTTCCGTCGCGACGAAAGGCGCACGCGCTGTTGGATCTCGTGTTCTCGCCGTGCCCTGGGCTGCCGTCGGACGGTCGTCTCCTGTGGTACCACCCGCGGTCCGGGCGTGCGCCCGTCGCGCAGGTGGCCGAGCTCGGCATCGTCGCGGAGCCGTCCACCGCATCGCTGTACATGCCCGGCGGCGACCGGGTCGCCCGCTCGGACCATCCCGTCGCCGCGTCGAGAGTGAGCGACGCGCTGCCTGGCATGCTCGAGCTCGGCGGCACCGGATGGGCGACGGTTGACACGTATGCCCGGACCGCCCGCCTCGCGGTCGGACTGATCGCCGAGCATCAGCTCGCGCCGGTCCTGACGGGAGTCGGAGACGACGTCGTCGCCAACTGGCAGGCGCTGCTGCCGAGCGGGAGCATGGCCACCGACGCGCTCGCGGCGCTGGCCGATGCGCTCCCGCCGGCGGGACATGCGCTGCCGTGGCAGGACGGCGAGGTGTGGGATCCCTGGGCGTTGCTGCGCACCTTCGTCGACGCCGTCGCCGACGCGCTCGTGCGTCCGTCGGTGCCCGCCGACGATGGCCGATCCCGGCCACGGGCGCGTCTGCTGCCGTGGACGGCGCGGTGGCAGGAGGCCGGCACGGATCCCCGCAACGCCGTCGTGCCGCTCGGCGCCGAGCGCGGCGAGATCCTGGCGGGCGTGCGCGAGTGGATCAGGCCCTACGAGCGGCCGCGTACCGATCACGTACCAGAGCTCGTGCTCGCGCCTCCCGCGGATCCCGCGGATGCCTGGTCACTGCGGTTCGGGCTGCGGGGCCGCGACGGTACGGACCTCCCGGCCGCGCAGGTGTGGCGTGACGCCGACGCGCATCCCGAGCACATCGAGGACCTGCTGGCGGCGCTGGCGCGCGCGGCGCGGGTCTGCGAACCCGTCGAGCGCGCGCTTGACGAGCGCCAGCCGCAGGCGGCCAGGCTCGACAGCACCGACGCCTGGCGGTTCATCGACGAGACCGCGCCCGTGCTCGGCGATGCCGGGTACCGCATCGTGCTTCCCGAGACCGTCGCGGAGCTCCGCCCGCGCCTGCAGCTCGGGGATCACGACGGCACTGGGCCGCGTGACGGCACCGTGCAGGCGCGCTGGCTCGCGACCATTGACGACGAGGTCGTCGGTGCGGAGGTCGTCGCGGACCTGCTGGCGCCGGATGTGCCGCTCGTCCACTGGAGCGGACGGTGGGTCCGGATCACGCCGGCGGTGCGTGCGCAGTGGCGCGAGCGTGCTGGCGCCGACACCAGGATCCCGCTCATCGAAGCCATCGGGCTCGCCGTCGCCGGCGTCGGTGCCAGCCGTGCGGTTGCCGGTGTCTCCGACGAGACGCGGGTGGTCGCGATCGGACCGCTCGCACCGGTGGTCGACCGGTTGCGGCGGGGTGGCGTCGGCGAGCGGCGGGTGCCCGTGCCGTCCGGCTTCCGCGGCGAGCTGCGCGGCTACCAGCGCGACGCGGTCGACTGGCTGCGGATGATGCGTGAGCTGGGCCTCGGTGCGGTGCTGGCCGACGACATGGGGCTCGGCAAGACGGTCATGCTGATCGCCCACCTGCTCGATCGGCCCCAGGGACCGCACCTGGTCGTCTGCCCGACGTCGGTCGTGACCAACTGGGAGCGGGAGATCGCGCGCTTCGCGCCAGGGCTGACCGTCTACCGCCATCATGGCCCTGAACGCGTCGATCGCGTGCTCGACCCCACCGGCGTCGTGGTCACGTCCTACGGGACGTTGCGCCGCGACATCGACATGCTCGCGTCCGTCGACTGGCAGGTGACCGCACTCGACGAGGCGCAGCAGGTCAAGAACCCCGAGACGCTGGGTGCCCGGGCGGTCCGCCGGCTGCGGTCGGTGCACTGCGTGGCGCTGACCGGGACGCCGGTCGAAAACCGTCTGCGCGAGCTGTGGTCGGTGCTCGATCTCACCAACCCCGGCCTGCTCGGCGCGAGGTCGACGTTCGACCGCCGGTTCGCCCGGCCCGTCGAGCGCCGCGGCGACCATCGCGTCCGGGCGCAGCTGCGCCGGCTGATCGCGCCCTTCGTGCTGCGGCGTACCAAGTCGGATCCGCGGGTGGCGCCGGACCTCCCTCCACGCATCGAACGCACCGTCGCGTGCGCGATGAGCGACGAGCAGCGCCGGCGCTACGCGGCGACCATCGACGAGTTCCGCAGGGAGGGCATCCTTGGCCGCAGCGGCATGGCCTACCGCGGTGCCGTGCTGGCGCTGCTGACCCGGCTCAAGCAGATCTGCGACCATCCGGCGCTCGGCGCCGGAGGGACCCCCACCGTCGGACGGTCCGGCAAGCTGGCCGTCACGCGGCAGCTGATCGCGGAGGCCACGCAGGCGGGCGAACGGGTGCTCGTGTTCACCCAGTTCGTCGGGATGGCACGGATCCTGGTCGACGACCTGTCGAGCGCGCTCGCCACCGCGATCCCCATCCTGCACGGTGGGCTGTCGGCGTCAGTTCGTCAGAACGTCGTGGACCTGTTCCAGGGACAGACCGACCAGCCCGCCCCGCCGGTGCTCGTCGCGAGCCTGCGCGCGGGGGGGACCGGGATGAACCTGACCGCGGCCACGCAGGTCATCCACTACGATCGGTGGTGGAACCCGGCGGTCGAGGACCAGGCATCGGACCGCGCGCACCGCATCGGACAGACCGACCGCGTCCTGATCCACCGGCTGATGGCCGTCGGCACGCTCGAGGAGCGCATCGACGCCCTGCTGGCGTCGAAGCGGGAGATGGCCTCGGCGGTCGTCGGTTCGGGTGAGACGTGGATCACCGAGCTCGAGCCCGACGCGCTCCTCGAACTGGTGGAGCTCAGCGACGGCACCGGCGCCGCACGCGAGATGGTGACGGCCGACGCCGGAACACCGAGCGCGGGTGCCCCGTGAGCGGCGACCGGTGGCTGACATCGATCGGCCTGGCGATCGACGATCCCGGCCAGGCGCTCCGGCTGCGGGAGGCCGAACGGCTCTGCTCCGCCGGCCGCGTCATGTCACTGCGGACGACGCCGGGCCGTGTCGAGGCCCGCGTGCAGGGCACGCATGCCCGCCCCCATCTGGTGGAGCTGGCCGTGCCGGTGTGGACCGACGAGCAGTGGCGCACCGTCAGTGACCTCCTGGCGCGCCAGGCGCGGCACCACGCGCGTCTGCTCGCCGGCCAGCTGCCCGATCAGTTCGACGTCGCGTTGACCGAGCTCGGGCTGTCGCTGACGCCGAACGCCGACGAGTGGTCGTTGCACTGCACCTGCGGTGACCGAGCGGTTCCGTGCATCCATCAGCTGGCGGTGTGGCTGGCCGTCCACGATCAGCTCGACACCGACCCGTATCTGGTGACGCGCCTGCGGGGGCGCAGCCGCGAGCAGCTGCTCGCCGACATCCGCGACCGGCGCGGCAGAGGTGAGCGACGGGGGATCCCGATCGCCGAACTGGATGTCGCGCGCTGGTCACAGGGCAGCGTGCATTCCAGTGAGGTGCCGCTGCCGGTCGTCCGGCAGCCCGGCACGGTCGCAGGTCCGCTGCGCATGCTCGGAGACCCGCCGGGCTGGTCCGGGCCTGCGGACGTCGTCGCCCTGCTCGGTCCGGCGGTCGTCGCCGGAGCCGAACGCGCACGGATGTTGCTGTCCGAGGATCCCGACGAGTTCGCCGACGGGACCTGAGAGCCGGCGAGGACCGGTCCGGCTCAGGCGACGTCCTGGAGGCCCGGCGGCAGGGTGCCGGTCGCACGGCGCCAGCCGGCGGCCGCACCCCGGCTGGCCACCATGCGCGCGACGCCGATGACCAGGCCGGTGGCCGCGGTCCACGCGACCGCCTCCCCCCAGCCCGTGGCCGGATCCGCCGGGTTGTTGGGTGGCTCGGTCTTGACCACGCCACGCCACAGCGCCATCAGCAGGTTGCGCACCGCGATGCTGGCCAGCACCGCGGCCCCCGTCGCAGCGATCTTCCAGACCGTCTTCTCCATCGCCCGTCCCATCTCTGCACGGATCTCGTCATTGAACACGTCGAGGTCGCGCCCCAGGCGCTCGCGGGCGGCACGGACCGCTTCGTGCTGGGGGAGCAGCCCGTCGGCCGCGTTCACCGTCCTGGCAGGTGTGTCTTGAGCCACGCCACGTCCTCCTGCACGTTCGTCTTCGCCTGATCGACCGACACCGGGGTGCCCAGCTTGCTGCGCGCCATCAGCCCGAGGATCGCGGCGATCACGAGCAGCACCACGGTCACGATCAGCGCCGCAGCCCACCCCGGCACCCACAGCGCCAGCAGGAAACCGAAGAAGATCAGCAGGCCCTGGACCGCCAGCCACATCAGCACCGCGGCGCCGATGCCCATACCCAGCCCGATGCCGTTGGCCTTCAGGCCGTGGGTCAGCTCGGCCTTGGCCAGGTCGATCTCCGCGCGCACCAGTTCAGAGGTGTCCTGGGCGACCGCCTTGAACGCAGTTGCCGCGCCGACCGTCGGCTTGGCGCCGAAGGTGTACCGCGAGCCCGGGGGCGGCTGGCCGCTGTTGTCGGTATCCGTCATCTCCCACTCATCCATCGTGCGACGCCATGGCCGCGACTGATCGTACCTACTCGTCGTCTGTACCCACGTCTTCCGGTGCACACGTCCGTCGATGTGGAGCACGCACCCCCGAGCCCGGGGATGGGTACGGAATGGTATGTCCGGGTATCTGTCAACGTCAGCATGGCGAGACGCTCAGTTGCGAGCACGGACGTGGCCGCGCACCATGTGCAACGCGCCTGGTGCCACGGGTGCACGTCACGCGGCTCGGTTCGTCGTATCTTGGCTACCAGGCACGTGCGTGCGCACGCCAGGTCGTACCGGATGTTCGTAGCAGTCCGGCGGACCAGTGGAAGCTGGCTCCGTCTGCCGGGGCACGCGCAGGTGATGGTCGGTCGAACGAAGGGTGACGGCGACGGTGCCACAGATCGTTGAGGAGATGCCGCTCCACGATCACGTGCAGTTGTACCTGCGCGAGATGGCGCGGACCGCGCTGCTGACCGCTGAGGAGGAGGTCGACCTCGCCAAGCGGTACGAGGCCGGTCTCGAGGCCCACCGCCTGATATCGACGACCCAGGATCTCGTCAGGACCAGGCTCGTCCAGCTGCGTCAGGTCCTGCGCGACGGCGAGCGCGCCAAGGAGCGGCTCGTGCAGGCAAACCTTCGCCTGGTCGTCTCGGTGGCGAAGCGCTACCAGGGTCAGGGCCTGCCACTGCTCGACCTCATCCAGGAGGGCAACCTCGGCCTGCTCCGGGCGGTCGAGAAGTTCGACTACCGCCGCGGCTACAAGTTCTCGACCTATGCGACCTGGTGGATCCGTCAGGCCGTCGGCCGCGGCGTCGCCGACAAGGGACGCACGATCCGACTGCCGGTCCACATGATGGAGCGTGTGCGGCGCGCGCTGTCGATGCAGCGCGATCTCGCGGAGAGCCTGGGTCGCGAACCCGCGATCGAGGAGCTCGCCGAGGAGCTCGGCGAGGACGTCGAGACGGTCGAGGAACTGCTCACCTATGCTCGCACGCCGACCTCGCTCGAGACGCCGGTGGGCGAGGACGGTGACGCCGAGCTCGGCGACTTCATCGAGGACCGCAACGCCGACGACCCGATGGAGGTCGCGGCCAAGGGCATGGCCCGCCGTGAGCTGCTCGACGTGGTCGCGGGACTCCCCGAACGCGAGCGCATCATCCTCGAGCTGCGGTTCGGCCTGCTGGACGGTGAGGCGCGCACGCTCGACGACGTCGGCCGCTACTTCGGCCTGACGCGCGAGCGCATCCGGCAGCTCGAAGCACGGGCGTTGTCGAAGCTGCGCCACCCCTCCCGGGGTCGTGCGCTGTCCGACACGGCCGCCTGACGGCGCCGATCGGATTGACGATGCCGTCGGGCTCGAGCGCCATCCAGGCCGCGGGCGGTGTGTTGTGGCGTGCCGACGACGACGCCCGACGCTGCGCCGTCATCCACCGGCCCAAGTACGACGACTGGACGCTGCCCAAGGGCAAGCTCGACCCCGGCGAGACCCACGAGCAGGCCGCGGTACGCGAGGTCCACGAGGAGACGGGCTGGCGCGCCGAGGTCGGCGTCGGGCTGGGTGAGGTCCACTATTTCCACAACGGCCGTCCCAAGACCGTCATCTACTGGGCGATGCAGGCGGTCGACGGCCGCTTCCAGCCGAACGACGAGGTCGACGAACTGCGGTGGATGGTGCCCGACCTGGCCCGGGCGCTGCTGACGTACGACCGCGACCGAGAGGTGCTCGACCGGTTCCTCGCCGCGGACGTCGCCGGCTGATGGGTGTCTGACCTGCACCGTCGCGGCTGCCGTCCGCGCTCGCCGGCCCGCTAGATGTCCTCTTCGAGCAGGTCCATCAGCAGGCAGTCCTGCCAGGTGCCGTCCAGGGCGCGCTCGTACTGCCGCATCACACCGACGGACCTGAACCCCACGCGGGAGAACGTGCGGATCGCCGGTTCGTTGTCGACCGCCGGATACACGGCCACCCGGTGGTGGCCGCGGTCGTAGATCAGGTGACGCACGAGCGTACGCACGGCGTCGGTCGCCAGGCCCTTGCCCTGCTCCTCGGGGTCGAGGAACAGGTCGAGGCTCGCGTGCCGGTAGTCGCGCGCCGGTTCCTCCACGTACTGCACCGACCCGATGACCCGGCTCTCCAGCGCGATCACGTAGACCGTCATCTCGGTGCTCTCGACCAGCACGTCGCGCACCCGGGCGTGGTCGTACCGCGGCCACCACCGGGTGACCTCCGGCAGCGAGAGGATGTGCGTCAACGGCTCTGCATCGGTGTCCGTGGCCGGACGCAGCGTCACGTGCGCTCCGTGCAGCCTGGATGCCATGGCTGGCGGTCACCTCCGCAATGCGGTGCCGTCGGCCACGGCACCCGCCGCGTATCGTGCCAGATCCGCACGGTCCGCGCTCGCATGTCGTACATCGTCCGATGCGTCGTGCAGTGCGCGCACCGCCCGGTGCGCCCGGGGGCCGGCGTGTGGCAGGCTCGGTCCGCACATCGATCACCAAGGGGACGGCCATGGCCACCGACACGACGGACAGCGCGACGCCCGCTGCCTCAACCGATCTGCAGATCGCTGTCATCGCGGGTGACGGCGTCGGGCCGGAGGTGACCAACGAGGCGTTGAAGTCACTGCGCGTCGCCGCGACCCGGTACGGCTTCTCGGTGGACACCACCACCTACGACCTCGGCGGCCAGCGCTACCTGCGGACCGGCGACGTCCTGCCCGACAGCATCCTCGAGGAACTGGCGGAACACGATGCCATCCTGCTCGGGGCGGTCGGCACACCGGACGTGCCGCCCGGGGTACTCGAGCGGGGACTGCTGCTGCGCCTGCGGTTCGCCTTCGACCAGTACGTCAACCTGCGTCCCGTGCGGTTGCTTCCGGGCGTCGAGTCGCCTGTCGCCGGGCTGACGCCCGAGCAGTGCGACCTGGTGGTCGTGCGCGAGAACACCGAGGGCGCGTACACCGGCGCCGGTGGCACGCTGTACCGCGGGACGCCCGCCGAGGTCGCGACGCAGGAGTCGATCAACACCCGACACGGTGTCGAGCGTGTCGCCCGGTTCGCCTTCGAGTTGGCCCGGCGTCGGCGTGGTGAGCTGACGCTGTGCCACAAGACCAACGTGCTCACGCACGCGGGTGATCTCTGGCAGCGGACCGTGGACGAGGTGGCGGCCGACCACCCCGACGTGACCGTCGGCTACACCCACGTCGATGCTGCGTGCCTGTATCTGGTCACCGATCCGGGCCGCTTCGACGTGGTGGTCACCGACAACCTGTTCGGCGACATCATCACCGACCTGGGCGCCGCGGTGCAGGGTGGCATGGGCCTGGCGGCCAGTGGCAACCTCAACCCGACCGGTGCCGCACCCAGCATGTTCGAGCCCGTGCACGGCTCGGCGCCGGACATCGCCGGCACGGGACAGGCCAACCCGGTCGCGGCCGTGCTGTCGGTCGCGCTGTGCCTGGAGCACCTCGGTCACGACAAGGCGGCCGCGGCCGTGGGTGACGCGGTCGCGGCGATCCTTCCGCAGCTGGGGTCGATGGCTGGGGACCGCATGGGCTACTCGACGAAGGAGATCGGGGACCGGATCGCCCAGGCGGTCGCGTCGAGTGCGACCTGACGTGGTGTCGATGACCCCGCGGTTGCGTCCACCTGACGGGTCCGGCACACTCGCAGCCATGCGCGACCACGCGTCGACCTGTGCGCGCCGGCTCCCGGGTGCCGGCCACTTCGGCGTGATCATCATCCGCAGGTCCTGAGCAGGACCGGCTGGTGCCGGGCCGCTCGGGGCCCGCACCACCGTGCTCCGACGGCCTTGGCAGCGGCCACGCCGCAACGAAAGGCCATGCCGTGACCGAGACATCCGAGCAGTCCCCCGCACGACGCGGGCTCGTGCCGGAGCTGTACGACACCACGCTGCGCGACGGGACCCAGCAGGAGGGCATCTCGCTGACCGTCGACGACAAGCTGCGCGTCGCACGGATCCTCGACACGTTGGGTGTCGCGTTCATCGAAGGCGGCTGGCCGGGCGCGAATCCCAAGGACACCGAGTTCTTCAAGCGCGCCGCGTCGGGCGAGCTGGCGCTGTCCCGCGCGGTGCTGACCGCGTTCGGGATGACGCGCCGACCCAACGCGGACGCCGCCGGCGACCCGACGCTCGAGGCGCTGCTGGGTGCGGACACGTCGGTCATCTGCCTGGTCGGCAAGTCGGACATGCTGCACGTCGACGCCGCCCTGCGCACGACGGGTGACGAGAACGTCGACATGGTGGCCAGCTCGATCGCGTTGCTGCGCGGCGAGGGCCGGCGCGTGCTGTTCGACGCCGAGCACTTCTTCGACGGGTACCGACGCGACCCCGCGTACGCGCTGTCCGTGCTGCACGCGGCCGCCGACGCCGGCGCCGACTGCGTCGTGCTGTGCGACACCAACGGCGGCGCCCTGCCGGCCCAGGTCCGCGACGTCGTCTCGACCGTCGTCGACGATCTCGGCGGACGGGTCGACGTCGGCGTGCACGTGCACAACGACGCCGACTGTGCCGTCGCCAACTCGGTGGTGGGTCTGCAGGCCGGTGCCACGCACGTCCAGGGCACCGTCAACGGCATCGGCGAACGCTGCGGCAACGCGAACCTGATGTCGCTGATCCCCAACCTCAAGCTCAAGCTCGGTCTGGATGTCGTCGGCGACGCGGACCTGGCGCGGCTCACCCACGTCGCGCACGAGGTCGCCGAGATCATGAACCTCACTCCGGATCCGCACGCGCCCTACGTCGGGCACGCGGCGTTCGCGCACAAGGCCGGCCTGCACGTGTCGGCGGTCGCGCGCCGCGCCGACCTGTACCAGCACGTCGAGCCGGCCTCGGTGGGCAACTCGCTGCGGCTGCTCGTCAGCGAGCTGGCGGGCCGGTCGACGGTGGTGCTGAAGGGGCGCGAGCTCGGCCTGGACCTCGAGTTCGACCGCACGGCCGCGGACCGCATTCTGGAACGCGTCAAGGAACTGGAGCACATCGGCTACAGCTTCGAGGCGGCCGACGCGTCGTTCGAGCTGCTCGTGCGGACCGAGACCGGTCTGGCGCGCGAGTACTTCCGTCTCGAGAGCTACCGCACCATCGTGGAACGTCGCGAGGACGGCACGACGGTGGCCGAGGCGACCGTCAAGGTCTGGGTCGGCGACGACCGCTTCATCGGCACCGGCGAGGGCAACGGCCCCGTCGACGCACTCGACCATGCGTTCCGCGCAGCGCTCGCGGGTCGCCTGGGCGCGATCGGGGACATGCACCTGCGCGACTACAAGGTGCGCATCCTCGACGCCAACGCCGGCACCGGTGCGACCACGCGGGTGTTGATCCGGTCGACCGACGGCGCGCAGGAGTGGGACACCGTCGGCGTCTCGTCGAACGTGATCGAGGCGTCCTGGGTGGCCATGGAGGACGCGTACGCCACGGCGGTCCGCCTGCACGAGCACGCTGCCGCTGACGGTAACGCCCCTGCGTCCCGCCGCGCAGACCCCGCAAGGTGAGCCACCGCATCCCGCATGCGGCACCCTGCGTCTGCGCGGCGCCAACGCGCGGGTGGTCGACCCGGCACCCCGCTGCTGTGGCGTCGCGACCACGACACCGGTGCGGCGAGCTATCGTGCGGTGCTGTGCGACCGCGACGGCCCGTCGCGGTCGTGTGACGGTCGTAGGGCCGGCATGACGCCGATCACGGCGAAGGAGAGAGTCGCGATGGCACCGCCCGCACGTCCACCACGGGTCCGCTTCTGCCCGGCCCCGAGCGGTTGGCTGCACGTCGGCAGCGCGCGCACGGCCCTGTACAACTGGTTGCACGCTCGCCGGCACGGGGGGTCCTTCGTGTTCCGTGTCGAGGACACCGACGCCCAGCGCGCGACCGACGAGTCGATGCACCAGATGCTCGACGCGCTGGCCTTCCTCGGTCTTGACTGGGACGAGGGCCCACACGTCGGCGGTGCGTACGGACCGTACCGGCAGAGCGAACGGCAGGCGCTGTACCGTGACGTCGCGCGGCGCCTCCTGGCAACGGGAGCAGCCTACGAGGCGTTCGAGACGGCGGAGGAGCTGGCGGCCCAGCGTGAGGCGGCGCAGGCCGCCGGTCGCCCTCCGGGTTACGAGGGTGGGCACCGCGACCTCACCGACGCCCAGCGGGAGGCGTTCCGGGCGCAGGGTCGTCAGCCCGTGCTGCGGCTGCGCACGCCCGACACCGGCAGCGTCGAGATCAGCGACGAGGTGCGGGGCACCGTGTCGTTCGCATGGTCGGACGTCGCCGACTTCGTCATCCAGCGTGCCGATGGCACGGCGACCTACGTGCTCGCCAACACCGTCGACGACCTCGCGATGGGCATCACCCTGATCGCCCGTGGTGAGGACCTGCTGTCGACGACACCGCGCCAGGTGCTGCTGATCGAGCGACTGCTCGCGCCCGGAGACGACGGTCGTCCACTGCTCGCCGCGGCACTCGACGAGGTGGGGCTGGCGGGAGCGCCGGAACCGGAGCAGCCCCGCTATGCACACCTGCCGCTGATGGTCGCTGACGACCGCAAGCCGCTTTCCAAGCGGCACGGCTCCGTCGCGATCGACGAGTTCCGGGCGCAGGGTGTGCTCCCGGAGACCCTGGTCAACTTCCTCGCGCTCTGCGGGTGGAGCTATGACGGCGTCACGGAGCGCTTCACGATCGACGAACTGATCGCGCGATTCTCGTTCGACCGGGTCGGGCGGAACCCCGCGGCATTCGACACCGACAAGCTGCGGTCGATGAACGGTGACCGCATCCGCGACCTGCCCGTCGACGATCTCGCCGACCGGCTCGTGCCGTACCTCGAAGCGGCGGGGGTGCTGGACGGTCGGCCGACCGAGCGCGAGCGTGCGCTGCTGGTCGCGCTGACGCCACTCATCCAGGAGCGCATCCAGATGCTGGCCGAGGCCGTGCCGCTGATCGGGTTCTGCTTCGCCGACGAGGTGGCCTACGACGACGCCGCCGTGCGCAAGCACCTCAAGGGTCGCGCGGGGGAGGTGCTCGACACCGCCGTCCCCGCGCTCGAGAAGCTCGACGCATGGACGACCGGCGACATCATGGCCGCTCTGGACGGGGTCGCCGCCGAGCTCGGCCTCGGTCGTGGCAAGACCTTCCAGCCCGTGCGCGTCGCCGTCGCCGGGACCGCCGTCAGCCCGCCGTTGCCCGAGACGCTGGCGGTCATGGACCGCGACGTCGTCATCGACCGCATCCGCGCCGCCAGGCCACTGGTTGCCGCACCTGGCGACGCCTGAGGCGTGTTGTTGGCGCATCCCACCGCTGCTATCGTCGGGTCCGCCCTTCGGGGGTGGTGTAATTGGCAACACAGCTGGTTCTGGTCCAGTCGTTGAGGGTTCGAGTCCTTCCCCCCGAGCGAGTGCTTCCAGCACGCATGCAGTAGCATTCGGGAGGCACGAGGCCCCGTCGTCTAGCGGCCTAGGACACTGCCCTCTCAAGGCAGCGGCGCCGGTTCAAATCCGGTCGGGGCTACTCTCTGTATCTCGCAGTTGACCGCTTGTTGCGTCTTCATGTGCCGTGAGCAGATCAGGCCGATAGCGGCTCAGCATTGTTGTCGCGAACGCGATCTTGTCGGCGATGCGCTGACCCCTGGGGTGGGCCGTCGACCAGAGCTCAAGGTTCTCGATGCGGTTGTCGGTCCGCACACCGTTGCGGTGGTGGACAGTCTCATCAGGGTGGAGCGGTCTGCCCAGGGCCCGTGCCATGACGAGCCGGTGCTCGAGGGCCTGTGTGGCTCCGTCCGTCAATGGACGCTCCGAAGGCGTCACCGGAACCTTCCGGCAACCATGGCTGATGGATCCCTCCCCGGTCACCGAGCGGATCGGGACGTCGGCCTGCACCGACCCGGTCGCCTGGAGTCTCTTGTGGTGGGCCTTGCACAGGCCGCGGGAGTGGCAACGGCGCCCGCACGCGTCGACCGTGCACGTCTCGGGTTGCGTGCGTCGTGTCAGCGGCTTGTCGGGTTGCACGTCGCCGGTGCGGTGCCAGCGCAGATAGTGGCCGTGACACCAGCCACGAGCCTCGACGGGATGCTCGCAGGTGGGGACAGCGCAGGTGGTCGGCGGTTCGGTGCCCTGTGCGGGAACGTCGGCTCTGGGATCGCCGTGTCGAAGGACACGCTTGTAGTGCATGCCACATAGACCGCGGGCGTAGTGCCGCCTGTCGCAGCCGTCCACCGTGCAGGATCGTCGCGGCACCCCAAACCCCGCTGTCGAATGTGTGTTCGATCACCGTAGCGGGGCGGAGTGCGCCGAATCGAACCTGCGCCACGCGGGCTGTGGACAACGATGGATGGTCACCCGCGGGCGGTTGTCGAATGCGTCCCGGTCGACGATTCAGGACGAGATGCGCGACGCGTCCGAGCGCGAAGGGAGCAGGGCCGAGCGGACGCCCCCGCTGAGCAGCAGCCCCAGCTGGAGTCCTGAGAGCGCGATGCCGGCGATGCTGCCGGCCCCGCGGAACGGCACCGCGGCGCCGAGCAGCGTGACGCCTGCCGCGAGGACACCCAGCGGCCACGCCCACGTGCGCCGGCGTGCGACGCCGTACGCCACGGCGCCGTGCAGGCAGGCCGCCGCCGTGAACGCGATCGCGACCGGAACGACCGCGCGCGAACCGCCGGGTCCCAGCCCGGACACGACGGGGATGCGCACGCCGGCGTGGCCTACCGCCAGGAGCGCGGATCCGAGGGCCAGGGTGCCGCTGATCCAGCTGGTGGCGCGCAGCGCCCGCCCCGACCCGCGGTCATCGGGCGTCACAGGCTGACGACCTGCAGATCGGTGACCCGGTCGTCGTCGCGGCGGAAGCGCACGCGCTGGCCCAGCCGCAGCTCCTCCAGGCCACTGTCGAGGAACGCCTGGCTGTCGAACGCCAGTTCCTCGCTGTGGTCATCGACCAGTGTGCCCGCGCCGGTCTCGATGTTGAAGTCCTTGATCGTGCCCTGCGGCATTGCAGCTCCTCATGGTGGCCCGGGGGAGGGTCGCGGTCAGCAATCCTAGGCGGCACGGACGCGACCACGCGACGCGCCTCCGCGACCGCGTCAGCGGTGGTCAGCGCGCGCGGACCGGCCAGCGTCGGCGGCCGCGTCGAGGTCGGCCGGCCGGTCGACGTCGTGACGCAGCCCGCGAGAGGAAAGGAGTGTCGCACGCAGACCGACCCGTGCGGCCGCAGCCAGGTGGGCGGCCGCCGACCGCTGCCCGAAGGCAGGGGCCACCGCCGCGCGTGGGCGGCGCAGCAGCGCGCCGGTCCCACCGTCGCGCGTCGCCGCGACCACGACGCCCGGCCACTGTCCGCAGTCCAGCACGAACGTCAGGTCGGCGACGCGCAGCAGGGGCAGGTCGGTGACCACGACCAGCGACGCGTCGCCACCCGCCCGCGCCGTGGCGTGGGCGACCGCGGCGTTGAGGTCGGGCGTCGGCTCGGCGACCCACTCGATGCCTGCGGAGCGCGCCAGCCCGGCACCGGTCGCGTCCCCGACGACGGCGCACACCCTGTCGATGCCGGGCGTCGCCGCGCAGACGCGCGCCACATGGGTGAACAACCGGGCCATCAGCGCCTGCCGCTCACCGGCGTCGAGCCTTGCGGCGAGCCGCTGCTTGGACCGGTCGAGCGCCTTGAGCGGCAGGATCGCGCTGATGGACACCCCCGCACTGTAGGTCGTGGCTCCCGCACAGGCTCTACACTGCGTCCACGATGTCTTCCCGCGCACCTTTCCGAGTCGTCCGAGCTGCGGTGCGACCATGACCGCGCTGTACCCGGTGCGCGTGCTCGTGCTGTTCGGCGGCCGCTCCGCCGAGCACGAGATCTCGTGCCTGTCGGCGCGCAACGTCGTGGCGGCGCTCGATCCCGACCGCTACCGCGTCACGATGGTCGGTATCACCCGTGCGGGCCGTTGGACGCTGGTCGACGAGGTGCCTCAGTCCGCCGAGGGTCTGCCGGAGGTGCCCGACGACGGTGACACCGTCGCGCTCGTGCACGGCGTCAAGGGCCCCCGGCTCGTGCGGTTCCTCGATGACGACCGGGTGGACGTGCTCGGTCCGATCGACGTGTGCTTCCCCGTGCTGCACGGGCCGTACGGCGAGGACGGAACGGTGCAGGGCCTGTTGGCGAGCATGGGTGTCCCGTACGTGGGGTCGTGCGTCGCGGCCAGCGCCGTGGGCATCGACAAGCGCCAGATGAAGAACGTGTTCACGGCCCGCGGACTGCCGCAGGTGCCGTACGTGGTCGTCTGGCGCTGGCGGGTGGAGCAGGACCGCGACCGGGTGCTCGACGACGTCGAGGCGCAGGTGTCGTATCCGATGTTCACCAAGCCCGCGCGCCAGGGGTCGTCCATCGGCATCCGCAAGGTCCGCAACCGCGATGAGCTGAGCGCCGGCATCGACGAAGCGCTCGGCTACGACCGCTGCGTGCTGGTCGAGCGCGGGCTCGACGGACTGCGCGAGCTCGAGTGCGGGGTGATGGGCAACACGCAGGTCGACGTCACGCCTCCGGGCGAGGTGCTGACCGGTAACGAGTTCTACGATTTCGAGGGCAAGTACCTCGACGAGGAGTTGCGCCTGCACTGCCCGGCGGACGTGCCGGCCGACATCACCGTCCGCTGCATCGACCTCGCGCGACGTGCGTACCGGGCCATCGGCGCACGCGGCATGGCCCGCGTGGACCTCTTCTACGTCGACGGCCAGGTGCTGGTCAACGAGATCAACACGATCCCCGGGTTCACGGCCGCGTCGATGTTCCCGCACGTGTGGGAGACCCAGGGCGTGTCGGCTCGCGAGCTCGTCGACCGCCTGCTCGCGCTGGCGCTGGAGGCGGGCGACTCGGAGGGGCGCTTCTCGCCGTGACCTTCTGCCGTCAGAGGTCGACGACGGGGCAGGTCAGCGTCCGGTCGATGCCATCGATCGCCTGGATCCGGGCGACGACCAGCCGACCCAGTTCGTTGATGTCGTCCGCGCACGCGCGCACGATGACGTCGTAGGGCCCGGTCACGTCGTCGCTCGACTCGATGCCGGGAAGCGATCGGATCGCGGCGGCGACATCGGCCGACCGCCCGACCTGGGTGAGCACGAGGATGTAGGCCGTGATCATCACTGGTCGCCGATCGGTTCGTCGCCTGTTGTCGGACCGGGCGACCGACCAGCCGACCGTGTCAGGGGGACGTACGGCCGCCCAGGCCGCCCGGGCATGCAGGTCGATCCTCACATGTCACGCGCTCGAGCACCAGCGAGCGGTGCCGTCCCGTGTGCGACACCCGGGTGACGGCCGCGTCGAGCGCGCTCAACGGGCTGCGTGACGCCGGTTGCGTGGACGACGCAGGCCGGCATCGCGCAACCGGCGCACCAGCTCGCGGCTGTCGATCGGCGTGGCGCCCAGCGCGACGGCGTCGTCCCACGCATCCTCGGGCAGATCGTAGTGGTCGCCCTGGAACCACTCGCGACGAAGACCGAGCCGTGCCGCGAACTCGTGGAGCTCGTCGTAGTCGGTGTCGCTGGCCAGATGTGACCAGCGTCGACCGCGCCACCGCCACAGTGGCCGGTCGATGACGATCACGCTCGTCGGCGTCAGCTGGTGCGCTGCGGCGGACGCTGGACCTTGCCCGCCTTCATGCACGACGTGCACACGTCGGCGCGCCGCGTCCTCGTGCCGTCCCACACCCGGATGCGCTGGATGTTGGGGCTCCACCGACGCTTGGTGCGGCGATGCGAGAAGCTCACCTGGTAGCTGAAGTGGGGACCTTTTCCGCAGATCTCGCAGACGGCAGCCATCGGAGGTCGTCCTTGTGGTCGGTCATGGATGTTCGTGGGCCCGCGTCCTGGCGGTGTGCGCTGCGTGCCCACGGTTGCCTGGCCGTCGCGACGCACAGGTCGCGGGCTCGTCGGGTGAGCGGATGCGCACGGTGCCGAGCGGCGGGGCATGGATGAACCGCCGACGCGTGGACCGGCAGCCCGAATGGTATCGGCGCCGTGGTGCTTCGCAAGCGGTGGCGGCCCGCTGCATACACTGCGCACGCTGGCTCACCCGCCCCGACGTGTCAGGACCATGGCCGACCCCGACCTCTCCGACCTCACCGGTCACCGCGACGGCGCCGCCGCGCTGCTCGATGCGGCGGTCACGACCGTTCCCGGCGTCAGTACCAGGGTCGCGGGCATCCTACGTTCGGCGTTCGGCATCACGACCGTGCGGGACCTGCTGACCCACTACCCGGTGCAGGGCAAGTACCGGGACCTGGGCGCGGTGACCGAACCCACGCTCGACCTGCTCGACGAGCAGGTGACGATCGTGGGCACCATCGACCGGTGGCGGATGATCCGCCCGCGCGGCCGCAGGTTGACCATTGCGCGGGCGCGGGTCCGGACCGACCACGGGGTGTCAGTCGACGCGCCGTTCTTCAACCAGGACTGGCGCGCCCGCCGCCATCCGCAGGGCAGTCGTGTGGCGCTCTCCGGCACGCTGGCGCGGTTCCGCGGCGATCTGCAGCTGAAGAACCCGACGGTGATCGAGCTCGACGACGACGGCGGCGTGGCCGCGCAGGCACGCATCGTCCCCACCTATCCGGCGACCGAGAAGCTGTCGAGCGCCCGACTGCGCACGCTGATCGAGTCCGCCTTGGATGCGCTGCCGCCCGTCGAGGACTTCCTGCCCATCGTCCTGCGCGCGGAGCACGGACTGGTCGAGCTCGACGACGCGCTGCGCACGATCCACCGCCCCGAGTCGCTCGCCGCCGTGCGCCCCGCCCGCACGAGGCTGGTCTACGACGAGCTGCTCACCCTGCAGGTCGGCCTGCAGCGTCGCCGGCGCCGCCTCGAGGTGGAGGAGGTCGGCATCACCCAGCCGCCGGTGGCGGGCGGTCTGGTCGCCCAGCTCGAGCTCGCGCTGCCGTTCATGCCGACGAAGGCGCAGCTGGCGGCCTTCGCCGGGATCGAGACCGACATGACGCGGCCCCGGCCCATGCACCGCCTGCTCCAGGGCGACGTCGGTGCCGGCAAGACGCTCGTGGCCGCGCGGGCGATGCTCACGGCGGTCGACAACGGGCGGCAGGCGGTGCTCATGGCGCCCACCGAGGTACTCGCCGAGCAGCACCAGCGCACCTTCGAGCAGCTGCTCGCGCCGCTGGGGTTGAACATGTTCGACGGCCCGCGTCTGGCGTTGATCACCGGCAGCACGACGACGGCGCAGCTCCGGCAGGTCCTCGCGGAACTGGCGGCGGGCGACATCCAGATGGTCGTCGGCACCCACGCCCTGCTCGAGCCGCGCGTGCAGTTCCACGACCTTGGCCTGGTGGTCGTCGACGAACAGCACCGCTTCGGCGTGCGCCACCGGGCGCGGCTGAAGGACAAGCGTGCGGACGGCGGGTCGCCGGATGTCCTCGTGATGACAGCCACGCCGATCCCCCGATCGCTGGCGTTGACGATCTACGGCGACCTCGACGTCACGACGCTCGACGAGCTGCCGCCGGGTCGCCAGCCGGTGACGACGACGGTGCTGCACAGCTCGTCGCCGCGCCGGCGGCGTCTGTACGACTTCGTGCGGGATCGGGCGGCCGCCGGTGAGCGGGCTTACGTCGTGTGCCCGCTGGTCAGCGACTCGGACGCGCTGCCCGACGTCGCTTCGGCCGAGGCGATGCACCGGCACCTGACGGAGCAGGTCTTCCCCGACCTCGACGTCGGCCTCGTGCACGGGCAGCTCGCGTCCGCGGACAAGGACGCGGCGATGGCGGCGTTCCGCGCGGGAGGGACGCAGATCCTGGTGTCGACGACGGTGATCGAGGTCGGTGTCGACGTACCCGAGGCCACGATCATGATCATCGAGGACGCCGACCGGTTCGGCCTCAGCCAGCTGCACCAGCTGCGCGGACGGGTCGGGCGCGGCGCCGCACGCAGCTACTGCGTGCTGTTTGCGCGGGTCGCCGACGACAACGAACGGCTGGCGGCGCTCGCCGGGACCAGCGACGGGTTCGACCTCGCCGAGATCGACCTCCGTCTGCGCGGCGAGGGCAGTCTGTTCGACACACGGCAGTCGGGGCTGCCGGACCTCAAGCTGGCCCAGCTGATCCGCGACGCGTCGTGGGTCGCGCGGACGCGCGCCGACGCGCGCGCCCTGGTCGAGGCCGAAGGCGGCCTTGACCTGTACCCGGAGCTCGAACAGGAGGTCCGCCGACGTTACGGCGACGAGCGCATCGCCGAGCTCGAGACGTCGTGAGCGGCGACGCGACGGGCCGGCCGACGGGTGAGGGCGAGCGTCAGCGCGCCGTGGGGCGGGGAGCCTCGTGACGCGGGTCGTGGCTGGAGCGCTGGGCGGCCGGCGGTTGCGGGTGCCGCGGGGGAGCGCGGTGCGACCGACATCCGACCGGGTCCGCGAGGCGCTGTTCTCGACGCTGGGAGCCCGCGTCGTCGATGCGGTCGTGCTGGATCTCTTCGCCGGGAGTGGCGCCCTGGGCATCGAGGCCCTGTCGCGGGGCGCCCGCGCCGTGACCTTCGTGGAGCGGGACCGTGGGGTCGCCAGGATCCTGCGGGCCAACCTCGCGGCGCTCGACCTGAGGGCCGATGTGCGCGTGGCCGACGCCGCTCGGTTCGTCGATGACCTGGCCGTCGCGTCGGCCGTGACACCATTCGACCTCGTGCTGTGCGATCCCCCCTACCGCGTCGCATCCGGGCAGGTCGCGGACCTCCTCACGCGCCTGGCGGCGACCGGCCACGTCGCCGCGGATGCGATGATGGTCGTCGAGCGTGACCGCCACGGCGAACCGTTGGACTTCCCCCAAGGCGGCCCGCGGGTGACGGATGCGCGCCCGTACGGCGACACGGTGCTGTACTACGTGTCGGCCGCCATCATCGACGCAGGAGGCTGAGGACATGCGGGCCTTGAGTCGCGGCAGCGACAGGACCCGGCCGTGAACGCATCCGCGCGCAGCGCCGTGTGTCCGGGCACGTTCGACCCGGTCACCAACGGGCACGTCGACGTGATCGAGCGTGCCGCGGTGCACTTCGACCAACTGCTCGTCGCCTGCCTGCGCAATGTCGGCAAGAAGCCGCTGTTCGAGCTCGAACGCCGCGTCGAGCTGCTGTCTTCGGCCACCGCGCACCTCGACAACATCGAGATCGCCACCTTCGACGGCCTGCTCGTCGACTTCTGCCGCCAGCGCGACGTGCGGATCGTCGTCCGCGGCCTGCGGGCGGTCAGCGACTTCGAGAGCGAGCTGGAGATGGCGCAGATGAACCACACGCTGGCCGACGTCGAGACGTTCTTCGTGGCGACCAGCCCCCTGCATTCCTTCCTCTCGTCGACACTCGTGAAGGAAGTGGCACGCTTCGGTGGGGACGTCACGCCGTTCGTCCCGTCGGCGGTCAACCACAGCCTCCGGACGCAGTTTGCGGGCAAGGGGACCAGACATGAGTGAGATCACCCTGGGCGAGCTCGAGGAGCGTCTCGACGAGCTCGAGCTCGCCCTGTCCGAGGCCCGCCCGATGCCGTTGTCCGCGTCGGTGCTGGTCAGCCGCGAGGCCCTGACCCAGCTCGTCAGCGAGATCCGTGACCTGCTGCCCGACGAGCTACGGCAGGCACGATGGGTGCTCCGCGAGCGGGAGAGCCTGCTCGAGGAGGCCGAGCACACCGTGCAGCGGATGATCGCCGATGCGCGCCAGGAGTGCCTGCGGCTGACGGGCGAGACCGAGGTCGTGCGCACCGCCGAGCGTGAGGCCAGGCGCGTCGAGCGCGAGTCGACCGAGCAGGCGCGCGCGATGAGGATCGAGGCCGAGGACTACATCGACGGCCAGCTCGCCCGTTTCGAGCTGGTGCTCACCAAGACGCTCAAGACCGTCTCGGCCGGTCGCGATCGACTGCGAGCCGACGGCGAGGAGGCCTCCGCCGACCTGACCGGGACCGACCAGGCGCTCTTCGATCATGAGCGCAGCTGACGACGCGTTCGAACGCCGGGGTCGTGATAGACTCCGGTGTTCGAACCATTGATGCTCATACCACCGAGGCGCAGAGCGCCTCCTTTTGGTTGCCCACACGTGATCTTCATGCCTTCGCACGCTGACACGACGATCGACGTCCGCGCGTTGATCGACCGCCCGGGAGCGACCCGATCGCTCGACCGGGAGCTGCCCGTGCCGAGGGACCTGTCCGACGACCTCGTCGTGCCCGGTCCCAAGGTGCGCGCAGACGTGCTCATCGAGCGGGTGGTCGACGGACTGCTCGTGCGCGGGACGGTGACGGCGCAGGCGCGGGTGGCATGTGCGCGGTGCCTGGTGACGCGCGACGGGACGCTGCGCACCGACGTCATCGAGCTGTTCAGCAGCGAGGTCGGCGAGGACGACGAGCCCGGGTACGCGATCGTGGACGCGACCATCGACCTCGACACGATGCTGCGCGACGCGCTGGCCGACGCGATGCCGATGCGTCCGTTGTGCCGGCCCGACTGCCGCGGGTTGTGCCCCGTCTGTGGCGCAGATCTGAACACGCAGCCCTGCGACGGGCACGAGGAACGCGCCGACCCGCGGTGGGCGACGCTGTCCGAGCTCCAGCTGCCCGACGCCAACCAGTCCTGAGCCACACGAGAACCGAGAGAGACCATGGCTGTCCCGAAGCGCAAGAAGTCCCGCTCACGCACCCGTCACCGCCGGTCCAACTGGCTGGCCGCACGCACGCCGACGGTGGCGAGTTGCGCGCGGTGCTCGTCTCCGGTCCAGCCGCACACTGTGTGCGGCGTCTGCGGCTACTACCGCGGCCGCAAGTTCCTCGAGGTGGATTCCTGAGGCTGAGGATCGGTGCACGCCAGCGCCCCTGACGGCGACGACCCGGCAGGAACCTCCGCGCCGGGCGCACCCGCGCTGCAGCGTGCGCTGGGCGTCGACGTCCGCAACGAACAGCTGTGGGACCGGGCGCTGACCCACCGCAGCTACGCGTTCGAGGCCGGCGGAACACCGAACAACGAGCGGCTCGAGTTCCTGGGCGACGCCGTGCTGCAGCTCGTTATCACCGACGAGATCTTCCGCAGCCTGTCCGACGCACGTGAGGGTCGGCTCGCCAAGCTGCGTGCGGCGATGGTCAACACTGCGCGGCTGGCCGATCTGGCACGGACCGTGCAGCTGGGCACGGCGATCAAGCTCGGGCGCGGCGAGGAGCAGTCCGGCGGCGCCGACAAGGACTCGATCCTGGCCGACACGCTCGAAGCCGTCTTCGGTGCCATCTACCTCGACCTCGGCCTGCGGACGGTCACCGACGTCATCCTGCGGCTGTTCGGACCACTGATCGACGAGCTGTCGACCCAGCACGCGGCGCTGGACTACAAGACGTCGCTGCAGGAGCTGGCCGCGGCCCGGCTGTCGGCGTTGCCGGTGTACCAGGTCACGGACTCGGGTCCAGACCACGACAAGGCGTTCGTGGCGGAGGCGATCCTCGAGGGCGAGCGGCTCGGGCGCGGCGAGGGGCGCAGCAAGAAGGCCGCCGAGCAGGAGGCGGCGCGCGAGGCCTATGGCGTGCTCGCCGCGCGCGTCGGCGAGCCGGCCGACGTGGTTGACGCACCCGGTACGGTTGCCGCCAGTCCCCCGGATGCGACAGGAGAACGCCCGTGACCTACCTGCCCGAGGTCGAGGTCATCCGCAAGGAGCTCGAGAAGGAGGTCCAGGGCAAGCGCTTCAAGACCATCAACGTCAAGAACGCCGCCGCCGTAGGTCGCCACCGCAACCGTCCGGAGTTCTACAAGGCGCTGGACGGGCGCAAGATCGAGTCGGTCACGCGTCGGGGACGGTTGCTGCTGTTCGAGCTGGACGAGGAGCAGACACTGGTCGTGCTGCTGGGGTCACGTGGGGCCCTCTCGCGGGAGACGGCCACCGAGGAGGGCGGTCCCGACACGCAGTTCACGGCGTCGTTCACCACCGGTGGTGCGCTGCACCTGGTCGATCCGGTCAAGGACGCCGAGCTGTTCGTCGTGCCGACCGCCGAGCTCGACGCCCTGCCCGAGCTGTCCACGGGCGGGATCGACGCGCTGGCCGACACGTTCACGTGGCACGCGTTCGGGCAGGAGCTGATCGCGCGCCAGCAGCCGCTCGCGCTGCTGCTGCGTGACGAGACGTTCATCCTCGGACTCGGCGACCTGTACACCGACGAGATCCTGTGGGCTGCGGGCCTGTCGCCCAACCGTGCCAGCAACAGCCTCACCAGCCAGGAGGTCCGGCGGCTGTACCGCGCGATCTTCGAGGTGCTCTACGAGGCGGTGAAGCAGGGTGGCGTCGAGGTCAGCGACAGCGACGCCGACGATGACGAGATCGAGTACGCCGACTTCGTCAAGGTGTACGAACGCGCGGGTGAGCAGTGCGTGCGGTGCCGCCGTCCGATCGAACAGGTCACGATCGACGGCGTCGACATCTTCGCCTGCTCGGGCTGTCAGACCTGAGCATCGATGCCGCCGGTGGCTGCCAGCGCCCGCATCAGTGCGGGAACGAACACGTCGTCGCGGGCGATCATCGCGTCGTGGTCGACGTCGATCTCAACGACCGTGGTGTCCGGGCCCAGCCGCGTGGCCAGGTCGCGCTGGTTCGCGACCGGCACCAGCGTGTCACGTGCGGTGATCACGACCGCCCTCGGCACGTCGACGGTCGGCACCCAACCCCGCGCGTCGAATCGTGACAGCTCGCGACCGGCCTCCGCGATGTCCTCGGCGCTGCCGCGGTCGACCTCACCGATCATCCACGGGAGCAGGGGCTGCAGCCTGCGCGGTAGCTCATCGCCGATCATGCGGGTCAGCTGGAGCGGCAGTCGCTCGTCGACGACGGCCCGCAGGCCGCGCTCCCACCAGTGGCGTGGCAGCAGGCGCATCACGAGTTGCAGCAGGCCCATGCCGCGCCACAGCCACTGATCGACGCGGGTGACGTTGAACGTCGCGCTCGTGGCGCACAGGACCAGCCCTGAGACCAGGTCGGGGTGGCGCTGCCACAGCAGCAGCGCGATGGGGCCACCCATCGAGTACCCGACTGCCGTCACCGGGCCCGTGTCGAGCGCGCCCAGCACCGCGGCCACGTCGTCGGCGGCGTCGACGAGGCGGAACGGGCGGGACGGACGCGGTCCGCGCCCGTGGCCACGGTGGTCGGGAGCAACCACCCGCGCGTGCTCGGCGACCGCGTCGTAGGACGTGAACCAGTGCATGTCTGCCGGGAACATCCACCCGTGCAGCAGCAGCACGGTCGGTGCGTCCGGGCGGGGTCCGGGCGCGTCACGGAGGAACTGCTCGCCGCGACCGTCCACCGCGACCACCCGCGCGGGCGGCAGGCCCGGCGGGGGATCGGGGCTCGCGTCCTCGGGGGGTACGGGGCGCGCACGTCCGGCCGCCCACAGCGCGGCCGCGACCGCGGCCAGTGTCGATCCGGCCCACCACGTCAGCGCTCGTTTCAGCACACGCACGCCACGAGCGTAGCCATCAACCCGACGGCGGTCGGAGGCATGGTGCGGCGCCGGATTGACCAGGTCGCCTGCCACCTGCGATGATCGGATCGCACACGGGTCACGAACCAGCGCGCCTGTTGCGTGTATTCGCCCGTGTTGGGGTATAGTGCACTCGTGAAATGACGACGAGTCGACGGATCGCGTCGAGACCGTCATCGCATCGCTCAACCGTGATCGCTGCGGCCGCGATGTGCGGTTGCACAAGCCGTGTGGACCTGAGAGGACGACCCTGGGATGAAGGCGCTCATCGGAGCCATGGACCGTCGGCCGTACCAGATGCTGGCGGAGCTCACCTCGTTGCGTGCACGAGTAGCCGGCCTGCGCGAGGAGCTTGCGGCCGCCGAGGCCGAGAAGCTCGCGTTGCAGGAGGAGGTCACGCGCCTACGCGCGCTCGCTGAGCGGGAGGTCGTCCTCACGAGCTGACCATCACCGACCACCACACGAGCGGCAGCACCTGCCGCTCTTTTTCGTGCCCCGACGGCGGTGTTTGGACCCGTTCCGCACGCTGCCTACACTCCACGCCGTGCACCTGTCCTCGCTGACCCTCCGCGGCTTCAAGTCGTTCGCCGACAAGACGACGCTCCCGCTGGAGCCGGGCGTCACCGTCGTCGTCGGTCCCAACGGGTCCGGGAAGTCGAACATCGTCGACGCGCTGACGTGGGTGCTGGGCACGAACAGACCCCGGTCGCTGCGCAGTGGCGCGATGGCCGACGTCATCTTTGCCGGGGCCCCGGGGCGACCCGGACTGGGCCGCGCGTCGGTCGAGATCACCATCGACAACTCGGATCGCGCCGTTCCGCTGGACTTCGGCGAGATCACCATCGGTCGGGCGATGTTCGCGTCCGGCGAGACCGAGTACACCATCAACGGCGAGACGTGCCGGCAGCTCGACATCGCCGAGCTGCTCAGCGACACCGGACTCGGTCGCGAGAGCCACACGATCGTCAGCCAGGGCCAGCTCGACGCCATCCTGGTCGCCCGGCCCGAGGAGCGGCGCGCGTTCATCGACGAGGCCGCCGGCATCACCAAGCACCGTCGCCGCAAGGACCGGGCGGTCCGCAAGCTGGACCAGATGGCCGAGCACGCCGAGCGCCTGGAGGACGTCGGCCGCGAGCTCAAGCGCAGCCTGCGTCCGTTGGAGCGCCAGGCCGAGGCGGCGGCGCGCCACGCCGAGCTGACCGCGCGGCTGCGGATGGTCCGCGCGGAGCGCGCGACCGATGCGCTGATCATGGCGACGCAACGGTTCGCCGACGTCGAGGCGCACCACCGCGGCACCGCCGCCGCGACCAGAAGCCTGGCCGAGCGGGTGGACACGCTGCGTGCGGAGCAGGACGCGGCGGAACGGGCCGTCGCCGAGCTGCGGCCCGCGGCGGACCGTGCCGCGGCGAACCACTTCCGCCTCGCCAACGGGCTCGAACGGCTCCGCGCGGTGCAGACGCAGATCGCCGAGCGTCGGCGGGGCCTGCACGACGCACTCGACGAACCGGTCATGCTGCGCGACCCGGCGGAGTTGCACAAGACGGCGGCCGCGGAGCAGGAACGACTGGACGCCGCCGACCAGGACGTCGCGGCACGCCGGAGCCAGCTGGCCGAGGCCGCGACGGCCCGCGGTGAGGCCGACGCGGCGCGCCGGGCGCACATGCAGGCGCAGGCGGCGGAGAGCCGTCGACGCGCCGCTGCCCGCGAGCACCGGCTGCGCTGGGAGGGACAGGTGGCCGCGCTGCGGTCGGCCCTGGCGCGCGCTGTGAGCGAGCAGGCACGCATCGGCGGCCGGCTCGTGGCGCTGCGCGAGCGCGAGGCCCGTCACGCCGAGGACATCGCCGTGGCACGTGCCGCCTACGACGAGCAGCGTGCGCGCCGGGACCGGCAGGCGGACGCCGTCGCCGACGCCGAGCAGGTCGTGGCGCGGTGTCGTGCCGCAACCGATGACGTGATCGCGCGGGAGCGCGACGCCGAGCGACGCCGCGCGGGTCTCGGCGCCCGCGTCGACGCGCTGACGGCGGCTGCGGCCGAGGTGCCCGACGGTACGCGCGGCGTGCTCGACGCCAGCGATGACATCATCGGCCGCCTCGCCGAGCAGCTGACCGTCGAGCCCGGTTACGAACGCGCTCTCGGCGTCGCGCTGGGTCCCGCCGCCGACGCGGTGGTGGCGCCCGGGATCGACGCGGCGGAATCGGCGGCACGCGGTGCCCGCGAGCGCGACGACGGCCGGGTGCGTCTGGTGGTCGGTGGTGGCGCCGGTCCGGCGGCGTGGCAGGCGCCCGACGGAGCCCGTGTCGCGGCCCGCCTCGTGCACGGCCCGCCCGAGATCGTCGTGGCGGTCGCGCGACTGCTGCGTGACACGGTGGTCGTCGACGACTATGACGCCGCGTGTGGCCTGGCGCGCCGGCGTCCGGACCTCACCGTCGTCACGCGCGCGGGCGAGTTGGCCGGCGCCGGGGGCTACGTGGTCGGCAGGACGCCACCGCGCAGCACCGTCGAGCAGCAGGCGGCGCTGACCGACGCCCAGCGCAGCCTCGCTGCCGCCGAGGACGAGGCGAACGCCATCACCGACGAGGTCGCGGCCGCACGCTCGGCGTTCGCCGAGGCGGAGCAGGCCCGCGCCGCCGCCGAGGCCGAGCTGCGCGCCGCGACGGTCGCGCACGACGAGCGCGCAGGCCAGCTGCGGCGGCTCGAGACCGAGGACGCGGCCTATCGCCGCGAGCTCGAGGCGGTCGCCCGGTCCGCTGAACAGCTCGACGGCGAGGTGACCACACGGACCGCGGAGCTGGCCCAGCTCGAGACCGACGAGCAGCCCGACGTGGATCCGGCCGACGACGGTCCCGACGTCGAGGCCGAACGGCTCGCCGACGCCTTGGGCGCCGCGCAGGAGGCGGATGTCGACGCACGGGTCGCGCTGTCATCGGCAGTGAGTCGACGGGACGAGATCGCCCGGCGCATCGGCGTCGCGGAGCGGGAGGCGGCCGAGCTCGAACAGGCGTGGGCCGCGGCCGACGCGCGCAGGAACCGGCGCCGCGCCGCGCTCGACCGCTGCGGGGAGCTCGCCGTCGTCGCCGACGACGCCGTCCGCGCGGCGGCCGCGGCGCTGGAAACGTCGGCCGACGAGCGCTCCGCCGCCGAGTCGCGCCGCGACGAGCGGCAGGAGGCGCTCGGAGCCCTGCGATCCAGACTCGCCGACGCCCAGCGGGAGATGACCGACCACACCCGCGACGAGTACAGCGATCAACTGCGTGTCACGGAGGCCCGCCACGTCCTCGACGACGCCCGGGCCCGGGCACGCGACCTGGGGCTGGACCCTGATGCGCTGGTGGACGATGCGGCGGATCCGCTCGACGACGACCGGCGCTCGACGCTGGCGTCCACCGAGGAGGACCTTGCCCGACAGGTCGCGCTGTTGGGTCCGGTCAACCCGTTGGCGGTCGAGGAGTACGAGGCGTTGCGTGAGCGGCAGCGGTTCCTCGCCGAGCAGCTCGACGACCTCGCACGGTCGCGCCGGGACCTGCTCGAGATGATCGCCGCCGTCGACGCACGCATCCGGGAGATCTTCGAGCAGGCCTACGGTGACGTCGCGGCCGAGTTCGAGCGGCTCTTCGAGCGGCTCTTCCCTGGCGGTGAGGGCAGGTTGGTCCTGACCGATCCGGATGAGCTGCTCACGACCGGCGTCGACGTGCAGGCGCGTCCGGCGGGCAAGCGCGTGTCGCGGTTGTCACTGCTGTCCGGTGGCGAGCGCTCATTGGTAGCGCTGGCGCTCGCGTTCGCGATCTTCGCCGCACGGCCGTCGCCCTTCTACGTGCTCGACGAGGTGGAGGCCGCGCTCGACGACGTCAACCTGCAGCGTGTGCTCGACGTCATGGACGAGTTTCGTTCGACGAGTCAGCTGATCGTCATCACCCACCAGAAGCGCACGATGGAGATCGCCGACGTGCTGTACGGCGTGACGATGCGCGCGGGCGGCGTCTCGAGGGTGCTGAGCCAGCGCCTCACGGACGTCGCCTGACACGCGACGGGTCGGCGCGATGTCGACACGTCTGCGCGCCACGCGGCCGCACGGCACGATCGTGGTCCGACACCACAAGATCGGGCTTGCGCACATGACGCTCAACCACCCCACGACCGGCACGCTGACCGCTGCGGTCAGTGACCGCCGGATCGACCGCCGGACCCTGCTGCGAGGGCTGGCCCTCATCGGAGCCGGTGGTGCCCTCGCCGCCTGCGGCGGCGGCGGAGCGGATGTGTCCGTGGCCCCCAGCCCGGCCGCGTCTGCCGCGGGGGACCCGGGCGCGGACGCGGTGGCCGCGGTCGCGCCCGACGCGGCCGTGGCGCTCGCGGTCGTCGCCGCCACCTACGAGCAGCTCGTCGACCAGCCCAACCCCTTCGTGTTCGGGATGTTCACGCTCGAACAGGAGCCCATCGCCGACGCGGCGGCCGAGGTCTGGGCGGTGCCCCCGGACGGTGGGGACCCGATCGGGCCGTGGCCGGCCCGCTGGGCGGACGCCGGCCGTTCCGCCACGCCCAGCGAGGCGACCGAGAGCGCCGGTGCGACGGCCGCCTTCGACAGCCTGTACACCGTCGATGCCGCCTTCGATACGACCGGCGTGCACGAGATCGTGGTCGTGACCGACGACGGTCGCGCCGGGACGGTCGCGGTCGACGTCCGCGACGCCGGCTCGAGCCAGCTGCTCGCGCCGGGCGACCAGGCCGAGTCGGTGCCGACCCCGACGGTCGACGACCCGCTGGGCTACGACACGGTGTGCACCCGTACGCCCGAGCCGTGCGGCATGCACGAGGTCAGCCTGGACGAGGCGCTGGCCTCGGGCCGACCGGTCGCGCTGCTGTTCGCCACACCGGCGTTCTGCCAGACCGCCGTGTGCGGCCCGACGGTCGACATCGTCGACCAGGTCCGTCGCGACGGGTACGACGACGTCACGTTCATCCACTGCGAGATCTTCTCCGACGCGGGCGCGACCGTCGGCGATCCCGTCGCGGCGTGGCAGTTGCCGACAGAGCCGTGGCTGTTCGTCATCGGTCCGGATGGTGAGATCCTGCGCCGGGCCGACGGGCCGTTGCTCGTCGTCGCCGATGAAGTACGGTCGCTGCTCGACAACGGCCTGCAGGCCTGAGCCTCTCCCCAGCAGGAACGATCATGGAACCTGTCATCCTCGCGGTGATCGTCGGCATCCTCGTGGCGGTCGTCTTCCTCGCCCTGTTGCGCGTGCGCCGGCAGCCGCCGAAGCTCGACGAGCAGACCGCTGAACAGCTGGCCGATCGTGCGCCGACGCTCGACGTGCCCGACAGCGACGAGCCGATCCCCGCAGGCGCCCCAGAGGTCACGGAAGCGGCACCGTCGGTCACAGCGCCACCGCGGCCGACGCTCTCGCCGTCGGAACGCTTCCAGGCGCGGCTCGGCCGCGCACGGACGGGCCTGGGCGGCGCGATCGCGTCGATCTTCGGCGGTCGCCTCGACGACGATGCATGGGAGGAGCTCGAGGACTCGCTGATCGGCGCGGACGTCGGTGTCGATGCGACGCTCGAGCTCGTCGCCGGCCTGCGTGACCGTGTGCGCGCGGAGAACATCCGCCGCGGCCCCGAGGCGCTGGCGCTGCTCAAGGAGGTGCTGCGGCTTGAGCTCGGCGTCGCCGACCGCAGCCTCGCGTGGCGGGAGGACGGCACCACCGTCTGGCTCGTCACGGGTGTCAACGGCACGGGCAAGACGACGTCGATCGGCAAGGTCGCGGCTCGCGAGACCGCTGCCGGCCGGAACGTCGTGCTGGCCGCGGCCGACACCTTCCGCGCCGCGGCGGCCGATCAGCTCGAACTGTGGGGTGAGCGCGCCGGCGCGCGCGTCGTGCGCCAGCAGTCCGGCGCGGATCCGGCCGCCGTCGCGTTCGACGGCTGGAGCGCAGCCTCGTCCGCGGACGCCGATCTGCTGATCGTCGACACGGCCGGCCGTCTGCAGAACAAGCGGGCGCTGATGGACGAGCTCGGCAAGGTCAAGCGCGTGCTCGACCGTGAGGCCGGTCACGTCGACGAGGTGCTGCTGGTGCTCGACGCGACCACCGGTCAGAACGGGCTCGTGCAGGCGTCGGCGTTCGCCGAGGCGGTCGACGTGACGGGCGTCGTGCTGACCAAGCTCGACAGCACGGCCAAGGGCGGCATCGTCATCGCGATCCAGCGTCAGCTCGGTCTGCCGGTCAAGCTGGTCGGTCTCGGCGAGGACATCGAGGACCTGGCGGTGTTCGACCCCGACGCCTTCGTCGACGCGTTGTTCGCGGCGGGGCCGCAGGACGTCGAGATCGAACAGGCCGGCGCCGGCGAGGAGCGCTGACGCGTTGGATCGGCGAGGGCGAGCGCAGCGGGCTGACGGGTGGGGGTGCGACAGCCTCCCGCTCGACGATGTGCGGGAGGCGTTGCAGCTGCTGGGCGTCGAGGCACCGGCCGGACGCACGAGGGCGCTGCGGGCGCTGCGGGACGCGTACGCCCAGTTCGGATTCGTCCGTCACCAGCTCGAGCAGGCACCGCCGGCCGCGCGCGCGGCCTTCCTCCGTCTGCTCCACGAGGGTCCGCTGTCCGTAGAGCAGCTGCTCGGTCGCGGCTGGTGGGCGCGCGGCATGCTGCCGTCACCGTTGGACTGGCTGCAGCGTCGGGCGCTCGTGCTGGTCGACGACGCCGGCCGGGTCGTCGCGGTGCGCGAGGCGCGCGAGGGGTACCTGGCGGGGGCGACGCCGTCCCCGGCATCCGGCGACGACCGCGCGGTGACCGGCTCGGCGCGCCTCGGCGTCGAGCCTGCGGGCGCCGTCGTGATCTGTGAGGATCCGGACCTGCTGCACCGTGCGGTCGCGCTTGCCGACGGTGGCCTGCAGCTCATCGCGCCAACCGTGGCGGTATCGACCGCGTCACCCGCTACGGTCGTGCGCGTGCTCCGCGAGGCCAACCTGCCGCTCGTTGAGGATCTGCAGGTCGCCGCCAGCTCCGACCAGCCGGCACTGCCCGACCGCGTCGAGCAGGCCGTCGGGCCGGGCGCGATCAGGGCGCTGCTGACGCGCGCGGTCGACGAGCAGCGCCAGGTGCGTCTGGACTACTACGCGTCCTCGCGTGGCGGCGCCCCGACCGACCGCGTCGTCGACCCCTGGCACTTCGTCGACGACCTGCTGACGGGCTGGTGCCATCTGCGTACCGCGGAGCGCACGTTCGCGCTCGACCGCATCGGTCGCGCGCGGCTCCTGCCGGCGGCGATCACCCACCACCACCACCACCACGACGACGCCTGAGGCGGCGGCCCGCGAGGGCCCGGTCGCGCGGTGCGCCGCTACAGTGACACGGGGCGGCCACGGCCGCCGCACTCGCAGCCCATCCGATCCAACGCTGGAACCCATCCATGTTCGACGCCCTCGGCGACCGCCTGGAAGCCATCTTCGCCAACCTGCGTCGCGGCGGGAAGCTGACCGACGAGCAGGTCAGCGCCACGCTGCGCGAGATCCGACTGGCCCTGCTCGAGGCGGACGTCAACTTCAAGGTCGTCAAGGCGTTCGTCACACGGATCCGCGAGCGCGCCGTGGGTGCCGAGGTGCACGAGGCGCTCAACCCGGCGCAGCAGGTCATCAAGATCGTCCACGAGGAGCTCATCGAGATCCTCGGCGGCATGTCGGCGCCGCTCGACCTGGGCAGCCGGTCGCCGGCCGCCATCATGCTGGCCGGTCTGCAGGGCTCCGGCAAGACGACCGCCGCCGGCAAGCTGGCGATGCTGCTGCAGAAGCAGGGGCGCCAGCCGCTGCTGGTCGCCTGCGACCTCCAGCGGCCCGCCGCCGTCGAGCAGCTGCGGGTGCTTGGCGAACGGGTGGGCGTGCCCGTCTACGCGCCCGTCGAGTCGGGCGACCCGGTGCCGGTCGCGCGTGACGCGATGGACGAGGCCCGCCGGCTGGGTGCCTCGGTGGTCATCGTCGACACGGCAGGTCGGACCAACATCGACGAGGTGCTGATGGCGCAGGCGGCCGACATCAAGGCCGCGGTCGATCCCGCCGAGACGCTGTTCGTCATCGACGCCATGATCGGCCAGGAGGCCGTGAACGTCGCCAAGGCCTTCCAGGAAGCAGTCGACTTCACGGGCGTGATCCTGTCCAAGCTGGACGGCGACGCGCGCGGCGGCGCGGCGCTGTCGGTCGCCGAGGTGACGGGACGCCCCATCAAGTACGCGTCGGTGGGGGAGCAGCTCGCCGACTTCGAGGCGTTCCACCCGGACCGCATGGCTGGGCGCATCCTGGGCATGGGCGACGTCCTGACCCTGATCGAGAAGGCCGAGGACGTCTACACCGAGCAGCAGGCCCAGGACATGGAGGCCAAGCTGCTCGCCGCCGAGTTCACGTTGGAAGACTTCCTCGAGCAGTTCCAGCAGCTCAAGAAGATGGGCCCGCTGCAGGGGCTGCTCGGCATGCTCCCCGGCGTCGGGCGCCAGCTCAAGGACCTCGATCTCGACGAGCGGGAGCTCGTCCGCGTCGAGGCGATCATCCAGTCCATGACCCCGGAGGAGCGTCGGAAGCCCGCCATCCTCAACGGACGTCGCAAGAAGCGCATCGCCCGGGGATCGGGACGGTCGGCGCAGGAGATCAACCAGCTGCTGCGCTCCTTCGAGCAGATGCGCAAGATGATGAAGCAGCTCGGTGGCCCGAAGGGCATGAATGCGCTGCGGGGCATGGGCGACCTCGACCTCGACGCGCTGGCCGCGGGTGGTGGGATGCCCGGCCTGGCGGGCACGCCGTCGCTGGGTGGCCCGCCCCTGCCCGGCGGACTCGGCGGATCGGGGGGTGGCCCGCCCCTGCCCGGCGGGCTCGGCGGATCGGGTCCGCCCGGTGGTCTCCCGGGCGCATCCAAACCGCGCGGCAAGTCCGTGCCCAAGCGCAAGCGCAAGGGCAACAGGCGCAAGGGCGGCAAGCGCCGCTGACGCGCCGCCCAACGTGGACCGCGCGACCCGCGCGCCGCCCAACGTGGACCGCGCGACCCGCGCGGCGCGCTAGGCTAGGCTGCCACGGTGCTGTGGCAACGGCATGCGCGCGTATGTGATCATCTCGAGCGCGGCCACGTCACCCATCCGGATCAGTGACCGACCCCCACCGCTCGCGCCGTGCGACCACGACGGCGGCGCGGTGCACCTCCAGCGAAAAGGACGAGGCAGTCAGATGGCTGTGAAGATGCGCCTGCGGCGCGAAGGAAAGCGGAAGCAGCCCTTCTACCGGGTCGTGGTGGCGGACGCCCGCTCACCCCGGGACGGGCGGTTCATCGAGGACATCGGGTACTACCACCCGCTGCGGGAGCCGTCAGAGATCGAGATCAAGCGCGAGCGTGCGCTGTACTGGCTCGGCGAGGGTGTGCAGCCGTCCGACGCGGTCCGCCAGTTGCTGCGCGTGACCGGGATCTGGGACGAGTTCCGCCCGGGCGACCAGGGCCGTCAGCGGGAGTCGGCGAAGGCCGCAGCCGCCGCGGCCGCCGAGAAGGCCGCTGCGTCCGGGTCGGCGGCCGACGCCACCGCCACCGACGAGGACGCCGCCGCGGCGGACGCTACGACCGCGGGGGCCACCGACGACGATGCGGCGACCGCGGGGGCCACCGTCGACGCCGAGACGGAGGACGCCGGAGCGCCGGACGGGGCGGAGGACGCCGGGGCCACCGACGATGCCGAGACGGAGGATGCCGGAGCGCCGGACCCGGACGAGGCGGAGGACGCCGACGAGGCCGCGGCGTCATGATGACCGACGAGGTCCTCTCCTTCATCGCCCGCAAGCTCGTCGACCACCCCGACGACGTGTCCGTGACGCCGGTCGATGGCGAACGCGTCGACACGGTGCTGGAGCTGCGCGTCCACCCGGAGGACATGGGCAAGGTCATCGGCAAGCGCGGCCGGACCGCCAAGGCCATCCGCACGGTCGTCAAGGCCGCGGCGACCCGTGAGGGCACCAGCGCCACCGTCGAGATCGTCGACTGAGCACCGTCGTGCCGGCACGCGCGACGCTCGGATCGGTCGGCAAACCGTTCGGACTGGCCGGCGAGGCCTACGTGTGGCTGGACGCCGATCTGCAGGACGCGCTTACGGCGGGCGTCCGCTGCGTCGCCGACGGACGCGAGCTCGAGGTGACCGGCGTCCGCTGGCACAAGGGTCGTCCCGTCGTGCGGTTCGCCGGCGTCGATGATCGCGACGCTGTCGCGGAGCTGCGGGGCATGGAGTTGGAGATCGACCGTGCCGCCATCGCGGCCAACGACGTGCTGTGGACCGATGACGTGCTGGGACGCGAGGTCGTCGACGCGAGCGGCGCCGTCGTCGGTGTCGTCGAGGCGGTGCTCGACGGCGCGGCGCACGACTTCCTGCAACTGGCGCGCCCAGACGGCGGCGAGCTGCTGATCCCGGTCGTCGACGAGATCGTCGACCTCGACGATCCGATTGTCGTCCATGGCCCGCCCGGGCTGGTCGATCCGGGCGAGGCCATCGACTGACCTCGTGACGCCGCCACCCACCGGCACGGCCGCCGACACGGCGGCGGCGCCCGTCCTGCACATCGACGTGGTGACGCTGTTCCCGGGCTACTTCAGCGGTCTGCTCGACGCATCGCTGCTCGGCCGGGCGCGTGCCGCGGGCGTGGTGCGCATCGACGTCCACGACCTGCGCGACTGGACCACGGACCGCCACCGCACAGCCGATGACGAACCGTACGGCGGCGGTGCGGGCATGGTGCTCAAGCCCGAACCGTTCTTCGCGGCCGTCGAGACCCTCTACGGCGCCGTCGAGGACCGACCGCGCACCGTCGTGCTGACGCCGCGTGGCGCGCTGCTGGATCAGCGGCGTGTGCGCGACCTGGCGGCCGCGGGGCGACTGCTGCTGCTGTGCGGCCGCTACGAGGGGATCGACGAGCGCGTGCACACCGCGCTCGCGCACGACGAGCTGTCGATCGGCGACTACGTGCTGGCCGGGGGTGAGGCCGCGGCCGCGGTCGTCATCGAGGCGGTGACGCGACTGTTGCCGGGCGTCATGGGCAATGCCGCGAGCGCCACCGACGAATCGCACGCGGACGGGCTGCTCGAGTACCCCCAGTACACCCGGCCCGCGACCTATCGTGCGATGGACGTCCCCGACGTTCTGCGCTCCGGCGACCACGGTCGCGTCGCGCGGTGGCGTCGCGAACGGTCGATCGAACGCACGCGACGGGTCCGCCCCGACCTGTACGAACGCTGGACGCGCACGCAGGCCGACCCGGACGCGTTGCCGGGAGCACGACAGGATCGCCGGACCGATTGAAGCCGGGACGTCGGCGAAGCTATCCTCGGCGGAGCTATCCTCCAGTGGTTGACCTCATTTCCGGGCTGCCGTCGCTACGGCGCTCACCATCCGTGCGTGAAAGATGTGCTGCCATGAACCCGACCGACATGATCGACGTCGAGAGCCTGCGCGCCGACATCCCCGACTTCCGGGCCGGCGATCGCGTCCGCGTCCACGTCCGGGTCGTGGAGGGGAACCGCTCCCGGATCCAGGTGTTCGAGGGTGACGTGATCGCGCGCCGCGGCAGCGGCGTCAGCGAGACGTTCACGGTCCGCAAGATCAGCTTCAACGGCATCGGCGTCGAGCGCACGTTCCCCATCCACGCGCCGGTCATCGACCACATCGACGTCGTCCGGCGCGGGCGCGTGCGCCGCGCGAAGCTGTACTACCTGCGTGACCGGGTCGGCAAGAAGGCGAAGATCCGCGAGCGGCGCGATGTCGCAGGCGTCTGACGCGCGACGTCGCACCTGATGGCCGACACCCGGTCCGACATCGACCGCACCGACCGTGCGGGCGTCGACGATGCCGGGACGGCGTCACCGCGGCCGCAGCGGCGGGCGGGGGTCCTCGCCGAGCTGCCCGTCCTCATGCTGATCGCGTTCGTCCTGGCACTGCTGCTGCGCAGCTTCCTGGTGCAGGCGTTCTACATCCCGTCGGAGTCGATGATGCCGACGCTCGAGATCGGCGACCGGGTGCTGGTGAACCGGTTGGCGTTCCGTCTGGGCGAGCCCGGACGCGGCGACATCGTCGTGTTCTCCGACGAGGAGGGGGCGCGGCGCAACAACGCCAACCCAATCGTGGGCGGCCTGCGCTCGCTCGCGGCGGGTCTCGGGCTCGCGCCGCCTGCCGAGCAGGACTACATCAAGCGCATCATCGGCCTGCCAGGCGAGACCATCGAGATCAAGCAGGGGGTCGTGTTCATCGACGGGGAGGCATTGGAGGAGGCGCCGACGTCGGAGGGCGGCTACCTGTCGGTGCGCGACGATTCCTTCCTGCCGCCAACGCGGATCCCTGAAGGCGAGTACTTCGTGATGGGGGACAACCGCCCCCGCTCGTCGGACTCCCGGAGCCTGCTGGGCACGATCGGTGAGGATCAGATGATCGGACGGGCGTTCGTGCTCGTGTGGCCGTTCGAGCGGGCGCAACTGCTGCCGGCGACCGACGCGTCAGCCGCCGCCGCGCGATGACCCGGCGTCGGGCGGCCGTTGCCGTCGGATCGGACATCGTGATCGCCGCGATCATGCGGGGGGTGGCTTCGTGAGCAGCTCGGAGGAGCTCGAGCAGTACGAATCGGACATGGAGCTCGCGCTGTACCGTGAGTACCGCGACGTCGTGACCATGTTCGCCTACGCCGTCGAGACGGAGCGACGCTTCTACCTCGCCAACGAGGTCGACGTGGTCGAGCGCGACGACGGCGTGGTCGACATCGAGCTGACCGATGCATGGGTCTGGGACATGTACCGCCCGGCGCGGTTCGTCTCACACGTCCGGGTGCTGTCGTCGCGCGACGTCAACATCGAACGCATCGCCGACGCCGACGCCGAGATGCCCGGGTTCCCACCCGCCGCGCTGTCGGATCCGGAGGGTTAGGCTCGCGGCATGGGCTTCAACGCGACGCGGCGCTACCGGGACGGCAAGGGCACCGACATCGCGATCCTGGTCGTCGGCCTGGTCGTGCTCACGGTGCTCGCGCTGTGGGGGTTCGGCATCATCTGACGTCCGCCGTCCACAGGTCGGCCGCCGCGTGGCGGGTGCGGCCGGGCATCGGGCTCTACCGTGCGTGCCATGGGACGCAGCGCACAACTGGGACGGGACGGCGAACAGGCCGCGGCGAGCTACGTCGCGCACCTCGGATGGTGTGTGCTGGCGCGGAACTGGAGACCGTCCGGCCGGGAGCTGCGCGGCGAGCTCGACATCGTCGCCGTCGACGGCCGCGCGCTCGTGCTGTGCGAGGTCAAGACCCGCCGCGGCACGGCCGCAGGTCACCCGATCGCGAGCGTGACACCACGCAAGCTCGCGCAGTTGCGCCGCCTGGCGGGGGCCTGGCTGGCGGAGCACCCGACGTCGGTGCACCGCGACGTCCGCTTCGACATCCTCGGGCTGCTCTGGCCGGACGGTGCGGTCGCGCCGGTGATCAGCCACCACCGTGACGTCGGTCGCTGAGCCGGCGGTCGGCACGGCGCGCAGCGCAGCCGTGATCGGGCTGCGCGCGGTCGACGTCACCGTCGAGGTGTCAGTGAGCGCCGGGCTGCCGGGGTTCGCCGTGATCGGCGTGACCGGCACCGCCGGCAGGCAGGCCGCCGACCGGGTGCGCGCGGCGCTGGCTGCAACCGGCATCCGCTTACCGCCGCGCAAGGTCCTCGCGTCGTTGGCGCCTGCCGACGTGCCGACGACCGGTGCACGCTTCGACCTCGCACTGGCCGCCGCGCTGCTGCAGCGGCTCGGCGACGTGCCACCCACCGCGCTGGTCGACACCGCACTGCTCGGTGAGCTCGCGCTCGACGGCTCGGTCCGGCCCGTGCCGGCGGTGCTGCCGGCGGCGGCGCACCTCGCGGCGGCCGGTGTGCGCCGCCTCGTGGTCGCTGACGGCAACGCCGCCGAGGCCTGTCTCGTGTCCGACATCGCCGTCGTGGCGGTTGCCGACGTCGCCGAGCTGCTCGCCGTCTGCCGGGGCGAGGCCGCACCGCGGTCGGCGCCACCGCCGTCCGCGGCCGCCCCCCCGCCGCTGCCCGACCTCGCCGACGTCCGCGGCCAGGCGGAGGCCCGTCGAGCCTGTGAGATCGCGGCCGCCGGCGGACACCACATGCTGCTGCTCGGCCCACCCGGCTGCGGCAAGTCGATGCTCGCCAGTCGGCTGGTCGGGCTCCTGCCACCGCTGACCGACGCACAGGCGCTGGAGCTCACCGCCGTCCGGTCGGTCGCGGGCCTGCTGACCGGACCCGCCTCCGCGGCGCTGGACCGTCGTCCACCGTTGCGCTGTCCGCATCACGCAACGACCGCGGCCGCGCTGCTCGGTGGTGGTTCGGGCATCGCCCAGCCCGGTGAGCTCAGCCTCGCGACTCACGGGGTGCTGTTCCTCGACGAGCTGTTCGAATGGCCGCGCCGTCTGCTCGACGCGCTGCGCGAACCGCTCGAGGAAGGTGTCGTGCGCATCGCGCGGTCCCGGGCGACCGTGCGCTATCCGGCGTCGTTCCTGCTGGTCGCGGCCGCGAACCCGTGTCCGTGCGGCGGTGCCGGTACCTGCGCGTGCACCGACACCGACATCTGGACATACCGTCGCAGGTTGTCGGGTCCGCTGGCCGACCGCATCGACCTCGCCCCCCGGCTCCAGGCGCTACGCGCCGACGACCTCATCTCGCGGCGCGCCGGTGAGCCGACGACGGTGGTCGCAGCCCGCGTCGCGGCGGCGCGTGCCGCGGCGCTGGAGCGGTGGGGCGCACCCAACAGCGGGGTCCGGGCGCCCCAGCTGCGCGCCGCCACCGGTGCGGCGGCGCTGCGCACGCTCGGCAGGGCGGTCGAGACCGGCGCGTTGTCGGGGCGCGGGTTCGACCGCGCCCTGCGGGTCGCACGGACGTGCGCGGACCTCGCCGGCGCGGAGGTCGTTGGTACGGCACACGTGCACGAGGCGATGGCGCACCGTGCGGCGCTGCGTGGCGTCCACGAGCCACCGCGCACGACGCCCAGGCTGCCGTGACCGCGTCGACCGCAGCCAGTGGCGGGGAGGACCGCGTCGCCGATGCCGTGCAGCCGGCGGACGACGCTCGCGGAACCGACGTCGCCGAGCGGCACGCGCGGGTGCTGCGGATCGCGGCGACGGGACGCGGCGGCGCGTCCACCCAGCAACAGGCGCTCCGCGACCTGCTCGATGCGGGCGGATGCTGCACCGCGGACGACGTCATCGCCGAGCTGCACGGGCGCGTCGGCGGCGCGGACGAGGCGACCGTCGCGCGCACAGCCGCGCGCCTGCGCGCGCTGGCGGGTGGACTGGTCGTCGTGGGTGACGACCACTACCCGGCGCAGCTCGCCGACGCCTGGCCGGAGCTGGGCGCGCCGTTGTGGCTGTTCGTCGCCGGCTCGCCGCTGCCGCGCCCTCGTCGCCCCGCCGTCGCGATCGTCGGGACGCGGGGGCCGACGCTGGACGGCGTCCGCACCGCGCACGATCTGGCCGCCGCCCTCGCCGAGGCGGGCGTCGACGTCGTGTCCGGTCTGGCGCGGGGCATCGACCAGGCGGCGCACCGCGGAGCGCTGGACGCCGGTGGGCGGACCTACGCCGTGCTCGGCACCGGGCTGGGTGTCGACTACCCGGCCGGGTCGGCGACGCTGCGGGACCGCATCGTCCGATCCGGTGCGCTGTTCACGGAGCTGCCACCGGCGACGGGGCCACGCCCGTGGCAGTTCCTCGCGCGCAACAGGATCATCAGCGGGCTCGCCGACGCGACGGTCGTCGTCGAGGGACGCGCACGCAGCGGTGCCCTGCAGACGGCCAGGATGGCGGCCGGCCAGGGGCGGGACGTGTGGGCGGTGCCGGGGTCGATCAACGCACCGACCAGCGCGGCGCCGCTGGCGCTGCTGCGCGACGGCGCGATCCCGCTCACCGGGATCGACGACTTCGTCACGGCGGTGACCGACACCGCACCGTCGGACGCGCGGGAGGCGGTGGGCGCTCGGATCGACCTGTCGGCCGATGCGCGCAGCGTACTGGCGCTGCTCGGCGCCGTGCCGTCCTCCATCGACGCGCTGTCGCAGGCCGGTACCCTGCCCACCCACGCGGTGATGGCCGCCGTCGGCGAACTGGTCGACCGCGGCGCCGCCGCGATGACGCCGCATGGCGTGGTCAGGGCGTGAGTGTGACGCGGGGTGCGTTGCACGTGGGCCACGCGGGGGTAGCACACCGGTGAGGCGCCACAGACAGCAGCAGAAGGACCGGCACATGGGGCAGACCGTCGCGCAGAAGCTGATCAGCAGTCACCTCGTCGACGGTGAGATGTCACCCGGCGAGGAGATCGCGGTGCGCATCGATCAGACGCTGACCCAGGACGCGACCGGCACGATGGTCATGCTCGAGCTCGAGGCGATGGACCTCGACTACGTCAAGACGGACCTGTCGGCGCAGTACATCGACCACAACCTGCTGCAGACCGACTACCGCAACGCCGATGACCACCTGTTCCTGCGCAGCGCGTGCCGCCGCTTCGGCATCTGGCACTCCAAGCCCGGCAACGGCATCAGCCATGCCGTCCACATGCAGCGCTTCGGCAAGCCGGGCGTGACCATGATCGGGTCGGACAGCCACACCCCGGCCGCGGGCAGCCTCGGCATGCTCGCCATCGGTGTCGGCGGCCTCGAGGTCGCGATGGCCATGGCGGGGGAGCCGCTGTACATCAAGATGCCTGAGATCTGGGGGGTCCGCCTGACGGGCGAGCTGCCGCCGTGGGTCAGCGCAAAGGACGTCATCCTCGAGATGCTGCGCCGTCACGACGTCAAGGGTGGCGTCGGTCGCATCATCGAGTACCACGGCCCCGGCCTCGACAACCTGTCGGCGATGGACCGCCACGTCGTCGCGAACATGGGCGCCGAGCTGGGCGCCACGACCACGGTGTTCCCCGCAGACGACGAGATCCGCCGGTTCCTGGCGGCCGAGCAGCGCGAGGACGACTACAGCGAGCTGCTCGCGGACGACGACGCGAGCTACGACGTCACCGACGAGATCGACCTCGGCGAGCTGGAACCGCTGATCGCCACGCCGTCGAGCCCGGGCAACGTGGTGCCGGTCCGCGAAGTCGCCGGTCAGGAGATCACGCAGGTCGTCGTCGGGTCCTCGGCGAACCCGGGGCTGCGCGACGTCGGCATCGTCGCGATGATCGTCGACGGCCAGCAGTCCCACCACCGCGTCAGCTTCGACGTCAACCCGCCGTCGCGTCAGACGCTCGAGAACCTGGGCGCGATGGAGCTGTTCATGCCGCTCGTCCACGCCGGCGCCCGCATCCACCAGTCCGGGTGCATGGGCTGCATCGGCATGGGACAGGCGCCCGCGAGCGGCCAGATCAGCCTGCGCACCTTCCCACGCAACTTCCCGGGTCGCAGCGGCACCGACGACGATCAGGTGTACCTGTGCTCCCCGGAGACCGCCGCCGCGTCGGCGCTGACCGGTGAGATCACCGATCCCCGCGACCTGCCCGACCGCATGGGCATCGCATACCCGGCCTTCACCGGGCCCGCGACGAACATCGTCAACACGTCGATGCTCGAGGAGCCGCTGTCGCCGGACGCGGCGCAGAAGGAGGAGCTCGTCAAGGGCCCCAACATCGTCTCGCTCCCCGACTTCGACGGCGTGCCCGACGAGCTGGAGATCCCGGTGCTGCTGAAGGTCGGCGACAACATCTCGACCGACGAGATCATGCCGGCCGGCCAGAAGGTGCTGCCGTTCCGGTCCAACATCCCGAAGATCTCGGAGTTCGTCTACTACCAGGTCGACGAGAGCTACGTCGAGCGGGCCGGTGAGGCCCACGAGGAGCACGGCGGCCACGCCATCGTCGGTGGCGCGAACTACGGGCAGGGTTCCAGCCGTGAGCATGCGGCCATCGCGCCACGCTATCTGGGCCTGCGCGTGGTCCTGGCCAAGGACTACGCCCGCATCCATTGGCAGAACCTGGCCAACTTCGGGATCCTGGCGCTGGAGTTCACGTCCGACGACGACTACAAGGCGCTCGAGCAAGGTGACATCCTGCGGATCGAGGGCATCCACGACGCGTTGCGGAGTGAGTCGCGGCAGATCGAGGTGACCAACACCACCCAGGACACGACGTTCACCATGAGCCACCGGCTGTCACCCCGGCAGGTGCAGATGGTGCTCGTCGGCGGGATGATCCCGGTGTTCCGTGAGGAGCTCGCATCTGGGGAGCGCGACTGACCGCCTGCGGATGCGACGGGCGATGATGGGGTCAGCCCGGTGACGCGCATCGAGGTCGTCCGCGATCCGCCCGCGGCGTGGGCGCGGGCGATCGTTGTGCTGCGCACCCATCTTTCCGGCGAGCGCGGGTTGTCCGATCACACGGTGGCGGCCTACGAGCGCGACGCCCGGCAGCTCGCCGGATTCTGCGCCGGGTTCTCCATCGACGACCCGGACGACGTGACGCCGCTCGTGCTGCGCCGCTTCCTCGCCGAGCTCGGACGCCACGGCTACGCCCGCGCCTCGCTCGCCCGGAAGGCGGCGTCCGTCCGGGCGCTGTTCCGGCTGCTCGCGTCACGCGGCCTGGTCGACGGTGACCCCGCGGCCGGCCTGGCGACCGGCCGGGCGGGTCGCAGCCTGCCCCGCGTGCTGCGCACGGACGAGGTGGAGCGGATCCTCGCGGTGCCCGACACCTCGCCGACGGGCCTGCGCGACCGCGCGTTGCTGGAGTTCCTGTACGCCAGCGGCGCCCGCGTCAGCGAGCTCGTCGGGCTCGACGAGGACGCGATCGATCTGCCCACCGGGTCGGCGCGGCTGTACGGCAAGGGCGGCCGCGAGCGCATCGTGCCGCTCGGTGAGCCCGTGCGCGCAGCCGTCGCGCGGTGGTTGACCGAGGGGCGCCCGGCGCTGGTCGCCCGTTCCACGCGCGTGGTGTTCTGCAACGCCGACGGGCAGCCGTTGCACGTGCGCAGCGTGCGGCGGATCGTCGCGCGGTGCGCCGTCGCCGCTGGACTGACCCGGGTCACGCCCCACACGCTGCGGCACTCCTACGCCACCCACCTGCTGGAGGGTGGTGCGGACCTGCGCAGCGTCCAGGAACTGCTCGGGCACGCAACCCTGGCGACGACCCAGATCTACACGCACGTCTCTCGGGAGCAGCTGAGGTCCGCCTACGAACACGCACACCCCCGCGCTTGACACCGCGCTCTGGGGATGGGTTTCAACGTGGGGCGCGGGTTTGTTCCCCAGACGGGGGGCGGCACTGCGCTCTGGGGATCGGTTTCAACGTGGGGCGCGGGTTTGTTCCCCGGACCGGGGGGGCGGCACTGCGCTCTGGGGATGGGTCTCAACGTGGGGCGCGGGTTTGTTCCCCGGACCGGGGGCGCGGCCCTGCGCTCTGGGGATGGGTTTCAACGTGGGGCGCGGGTTTGTTCCCGGACGGGGCGCGGGCCCCTGCTCTGGGGGCGATCCGACCATCCCTGACCGTCCGTTCCCCAGGCTTCCGCGACGGCCCGTGATGGCGGGGGCGGTTGACGTCGCGCTGCGTGACGATCCACAGCGACGTAACACCGCATGTGCCCGAAGCGACGCGCCGTGCGTACCGTCGCCGGCATGACGACGCGACTTCGCCCGCTGACTGTGATCATCGCGAGCTTCGCGCTCGCCGCGACGGTCACGACGGCGCACGCCCGACCCGATCCCGGTCCACACGCCGCGCCGACCCGCACGGTGGTGGCGCGCACCGACGGCCGCGTTGATCCGTCATCGGTGTGGGAGCCCGCGCTGACGGCGATCGCGCCGGTGGGCGGACGCGTCTTGCGTCCGTTCGACCCGCCCGACACGCCGTACGGCCACGGTCACCGGGGCGTCGATCTCGCCGCCGTCCCCGGCGAGCCGGTCCGCGCCGCGCTCGCCGGGACCGTGCGGTTCGCCGGTCGGGTGGCTGGCGTGACCTGGGTCACTGTCGTGCACGCCGGAGGCCTGACCACCACATATGGGGGGTTCGCGGCCACGGTGCGTGCCGGTGACCGCCTCGATCTCGGGACACCGCTGGGACGGGCCGGTCGACGCGGTCGCCTGGACTGGGGTGCCCGCCGCGACGGTGCATACATCGACCCGCTCGGGCTGCTGGGCGCACGGACCGTCCGGCTCGTACCGCTGGACGGCTGATCACGGCCGGATCCCCCGATGTGGCGGGCGCTCCGACCCGTCGGGGACGTGTATGCTCTGTCGTGGCGGTCCGTACGCCAATGTTCTGGTGCCGTCAAATCCACAGCAGCCTGGTGGGGTCTGCGGTCCCGTGCTCTGAGCGCGGGGAAGACCCGTTGCGTGCACCTGCACCCCGCTCGATGCGCGCCCGACGGCTGCGACGCCACAACCGAAGTACGGCCTCCTCGGCCGTGCGCACACCACAGGAGTTCCACCATGTCCGCCGTCACCATGCGCCAGCTGCTCGAGGCCGGCGTCCACTTCGGTCATCAGACCCGTCGCTGGAACCCGAAGATGAAGCGCTTCATCTTCGGCGAGCGCAACGGCATCTACATCATCGACATCCAGCAGACCATCGGGCTGCTCGAGAACGCGTACGACTTCGTGCGCGACACCGTCGCCAAGGGCGGCAGCGTGCTCTTCGTTGGCACCAAGAAGCAGGCGCAGGAGGCCATCGAGCAGCAGGCGCTCCGGGTCAACATGCCCTACGTCAACTTCCGCTGGCTGGGCGGGATGCTGACCAACTTCGAGACGATCAAGCTGCGTCTGACGCGGTTGCGCGAGCTCGAGGACATGGAGACCGACGGGCGCATGGAGGTGCTGCCCAAGAAGGAGGCGCTGTCGCTGCGTCGTGAGCGCGACAAGCTGCTGCGCAACCTCGGCGGCATCCGCAACATGAACAAGCTTCCATCGGCGATCTGGGTCGTCGACACCGTCAAGGAGCACATCGCGGTCCGTGAGGCCAACCGTCTGGGCATCCCGGCCATCGCCGTCGTCGACACCAACTGCGACCCGGACGAGGTCCAGTACGTCATCCCCGGCAACGACGACGCGATCCGCTCGGGCGCGCTGCTGACCCGCCTGATCGCCGACGCCTGCGCCGAGGGCTACCAGCTGATGGCCAGCCGCAGCCGCGACGAGGTCGTGGCCGAACAGGCCGCGGCCGTGGCAGCCGCCGCCGAGACGCCGACTGCAGCGACGACCGACAGCAACGAGCCGCTCGCCGAGTGGGAGATCGCGCTGCAGCAGGAAGAGGCCGCACGTCAGGCGGCCCAGGCGGCGGGTGCCGGCGACGAGACCGCGCCATCCGCGGCCGATGACGCCCAGTCCCAGGCGACGCCGGCTGCCGATGCCGAGGCGTCGCAACCGACCGCGGACGCCCCCGAGCAGGCGACGGCCGACGAGCAGGCGACGGCCGACGAGCAGGCTCCCGCCCCGGAACCGCAGACCAGCTGACCCCGCCACCCACACGACACCACACCACACCACGGCGCTGCGGCGCCCACGCGACGCTGCGCTCGAGACGATCACGAGGGAAGTACACGAACATGGCCGACATCACCGCCGCCGACGTCAAGCGCCTCCGTGAGGCCACGGGCGCCGGCATGATGGACTGCAAGCGCGCGCTCGTCGACGCCGACGGCGACTTCGACGCCGCGGCTGCGCTCGTCCGCGAGCGAACGGGCGCGAAGATGGGCGACCGGGTGGGGGAGCGCACCGCCACCGAGGGCATCGTCCACGCGTACCTGCACGCCCCGACCCCCGGTCTGCCGCCGAAGGTGGGCGTCATGGTCGAGCTGAACTGCGAGACCGACTTCGTCGCCAAGGGCGACGGGTTCCGCGAGCTGGCCAACGACATCGCGATGCACGTCGCCGCCATGCGGCCGGCCGTCATCTCCGAGGACGAGGTGGATGCCGAACAGCTCGCGGCCGAGCGCCAGTTCGCCGAGAAGCAGGCCCGCGACGAGGGCAAGCCCGAGCACATCATCGACAAGATCGTCGAGGGCAAGGTCAACGCGTTCTACAAGGAGCGCGTGCTGCTCAACCAGCCCTACGTGCGCGACGACAAGCGCACCGTCCGCCAGCTGCTCGAGGAGTTCCAGCGCACCTCCGGCGAGAAGATCGTCGTGTCCCGCATGGCGCGCTTCGAGGTCGGCGCCTGAGGCACGAACCCGCCGACACACATCTCGGGGCCGGTCCATCGGGCCGGCCCTGTTCCGTTGCATCCGCACACGTCGACGACGTCGGGTAGGCTGCGGGCGACGCCGACCAGGGAGCCGACGATGGACACCTGCAGCGGGGCTGTTGCCACGCGCGATCGCGCGACGGCGACGGGCGGGGCGTCATGACCGTCTCCGCTCCCGCGCGCCGGTCATCGGAGGTCATGCGTGACACAGGCCGTGACCGGATCCTCGTCAAGCTGTCGGGCGAGGCGTTCGCCGACGACGGGTCGAGCATCAGCCCGGCGATCCTGCAGTCGCTGGCGCGCCAGTTCGCCCGGCTGGCGAGTGACGGCATCGAGGTCGGCGTCGTCGTCGGCGGTGGCAACATCTTCCGCGGCACGTCGCCGCAGGCCACGGGCATGGACCGGTCGAGCGCCGACAGCATGGGCATGCTGGCCACGGTCATCAACGCGTTGGCGCTGCAGGATGCGATCGAGAAGCAGGGCGTCGCGACGCGGGTGCTGTCGGCCGTCACCATGCAGGAGCTGTGCGAGCCGTACATCCGCCGCCGGGCGATCCGCCACCTGGAGAAGGGCCGTGTCGTCATCTTCGCGGCGGGCCTCGGCGAGCCCTACTTCTCGACCGACACGGCTGCGGCGCAGCGGGCGCTGGAGATCAACGCCCGCGTGATCCTCAAGGCGACGAAGGTCGACGGCGTCTACGACAAGGACCCGAAGCGGCACACGGACGCGCGACGGTTCGACGAGTTGACCTACCTGGACGCGCTCCAGCGGGGGCTGAAGGTGATGGACGCGACGGCACTGTCGTTGTGCATGGACAACGATCTGCCGATCATCGTGTTCGACGTGTTCGCCGACGACAGCATCCGCCGGGTGGCGGCCGGTGAGGCGATTGGGACGGTGGTGCGCGCCGACGCGCACGGAGGTGACGACGGTGATCGATGACGCGTTGACCGAGGCCGAGCTGCGGATGTCGGACACGGTCGACCACACCCGCGGCGAGTTCGCGAAGATCCGCACCGGCCGGGCCAACCCTGGACTGATCGCGAACCTGCCGGTGGACTACTACGGCACCAAGACGCCGCTGCAGCAGATCGCCGGCGTCACCGTCCCCGAGCCGCGGATGCTGCTGGTCAATCCGTACGACCAGAACGCGCTGCGCGACATCGAGCGCGCCATCCAGGCGGCCGACCTGGGCATCAACCCGTCCAACGACGGCAGCGTCATCCGTGTGGTGTTCCCCGAGCTCAGTCAGGAGCGGCGCAAGGATTTCGTGCGCCTCGCCCGCGAGCGCGCCGAGGAGGGGCGGGTTGCGGTCCGCAACATCCGTCGCGGCGCCAAGAGCACGCTGGAGTCGCTGCAGCGTGACGGTGACATCACCGAGGACGAGGAACGCCGGGCCGAGGTCGACCTGCAGAAGCTGACCGACACGTACGTCGGCTCGATCGACGAGCTGCTCGCGAACAAGGAACGCGAGCTGATGGAGGTGTGATCGGGCTGGCGCATGGCGCAGTCTGACGACGAGGATTCCACAGCGGAGCCCACGTCGAAGCAGCCGCGTGCCGGCCGGAACCTGCCGTTGGCGATCGGTTCGGCCGTGCTGTTCGCGGTGCTGTTCCTCGCGAGCGCGTTGGTCAGCAAGTGGGCGCTGCTGGCGTTCATCGCGCTGATCCTTGTGATCGGCGTGCTCGAGGTCGACGCAGCGTTGCGCACCACGACGGCGCGGCCTCCGACGGCGCTCGTGCTCGTCGCCGGGCTGGCGATGCTGGCGGGATCGTACGTGTACGGTGCGCGGGGACAGCTCGTGACCCTCGTGGCGCTCGTGCTGGGCGTGCTGACCTGGACGTTGCTCGACCGCGCCGACCCCGCGCCCGTGCGCAGCGCCGCCAGCGGACTGCTGATCGGGATGTGGGTGCCTTTCCTGGCGAGCTTCCTGGCCCTGCTGCTGCGCCGACCTGACGGACAGTGGTACGTCATCCTGACCGTGCTGCTGACCGCTGCGAGCGACATCTTCGCCTACGCGGTCGGCTACCGGCTGGGACGCCACAAGCTGGCGCCGGCCGTCAGCCCCGGCAAGACGTGGGAGGGTGTGGCCGGCGGCTTGGTCGGCGCGATGCTTGTCGCCGCCCTGGTCGCGCCGCTCATGGTCGACCAGCTGAGCATCGGTCTGGCGACGGTGCTCGGTGCGTTGGTCGCCGTCGTGGCGGTCATCGGCGACCTCGCCGAGTCGGCGGTCAAACGGTCACTCGGGGTCAAGGACCTCGGCCGTCTGCTACCGGGACACGGTGGCATGATGGATCGTGTCGACGCCATGTTGTTCACCTTCCCCGCCGCCCACCTCGTCCTGCTCGCAGGCCGCCTGTGACCGCTGACGGTGATGCCGGAGACCTGACCTCGAGCAGCGTCAGCGGTAGGTCGCGTGACCTGACCTCGAGCAGCGTCAGCGGTAGGTCGCGTGACGTGACCTCGAGCAGCGTCAGCGGTAGGTCGCGTGACGAGACGATCGATCCGTACCGGCCGCCGGACGGGGTGCTCGAGGCACTGCTCGAGGGCGAGCCCGCGTACCGTCGCCGGCAGCTCGATCAGTGGCTCGCGCGCGGGGTGACCGACCCGACGGCGATGACGGACCTGCCGACGGCACTGCGTGATCGGCTCGCGACCCGCCTGCCGTCCGCGCCGGGCGTGCTGCGCCACGTGACCGCCGACGACGGGTTGACCCACAAGGTGCTGCTGGCCCTCGACGACGGCGAGGCCATCGAGAGCGTGCTGCTGTGCTACCCGGCGGACCGGCACGCGCGGGCCGGGAGCGGATCGGCGGCAGGTCGCCGGTCGCGGGGACGCGCGACCGTGTGCATCTCGACCCAGGCGGGCTGCGCGATGGGCTGCCCGTTCTGCGCGACGGGCCAGGCCGGTCTGCGGCGTCAGCTGCGCACCGACGAGGTCGTGTCTCAGATCGTGGCGGTCCAGCACCTGCTCGCCGCCGGCGCCGTGCAGTCGGCGGGCATGCCCGATCACGTCACGAACGTGGTGTTCATGGGCATGGGCGAGCCGCTGGCGAACCTGGACGTGACGCTGGCCACCGTCCGCTGGCTGATCGACCGCGACGGCTTCGACCTGTCCGCCCGCGGCATCACCGTCTCGACGATCGGTCTGGTCCCGGGCATCCGCCGCCTGCAGGCACTCGCGGCGCCGATCACGCTGGCCGTCAGCCTGCACGCCCCGAACGACGAGCTGCGCGACCAGCTCGTGCCGATCAACCGGCAGCATCCACTCGGTGAGCTGCTGGCGGCGTGCGACACCTACGTCGCCGCCACCGGCCGGCGCATGACGTTCGAATACGTCCTCATCGACGGCGTGAACGCCGGCCCCGAGCACGCGCGGGAACTGGTCACCCTGCTGTCGCCGCGCCGCGCGCACGTCAACCTGATCCCCATGAACCCGACTCCGGCCGTGCCGTGGGAGGCGCCGCCGGTGGCCGCGCAGCGGCGCTTCGCGGCCATCTGCGAAGCGGGCGGGCTGACGGCGACGATCCGCCACAACCGCGGCACCACCATCGACGCTGCATGCGGTCAGCTGTACGCGAACTACCAACTGGCCAGCGGACGGAGGCTGCCGGCCGCCGAGCGGGTGCTGCCGCTCGCGGGCATGCGTTCCGGCGCCGGTGAGGACAGATGAGGCGGGTCACGCTGCTCGGGTCGACCGGCTCGATCGGCACGCAGGCGCTGGAAGTCATCGCGCAGCACCCCGACCGGTTCGCGGTCGAGGCGCTGTCCGGCGGACGCAACGCCGAGCTCATGTGCGCCCAGGCGCGGCGCTTCTCGGCCGGGCGCGTCGCGCTGGCCGACCCCCGCGCCGCGGCGGCCGCGCGCCGCGAGCTGCCGGGGCATGTCGAGGTCCTGGCGGGCGACGACGGCATCGCCCAGCTGGCCGGCGATCCGGCCGATGTCGTGCTCAACGGCATCGTCGGCTCGGTCGGGCTGCGTCCGACGCTGGCGGCACTCAAAGCCGGCACGACCGTCGCGCTGGCCAACAAGGAGTCGCTGATCGTCGGCGGGCCGTTGGTGCTCGAGGCGGCCGGACCCGATCAGCTGGTTCCTGTCGACAGCGAGCACAGCGCGCTTGCCCAGTGCCTGCGTGCGGGGGGCCGGGCCGACATCTCCCGCCTGCTGGTCACCGCCAGCGGCGGACCGTTCCGCGGTCGCGGTGCGGATGAGCTCGCGGACGTGACGGTTGACGAGGCGCTCGCGCACCCGACCTGGTCGATGGGGCCGGTCATCACGATCAACTCCGCGACCCTGGCCAACAAGGGTCTGGAGGTCATCGAGACGCACCTGCTGTTCGGCATCGACTACGACCGCATCGGTGTGGTCGTCCATCCGCAGTCGATCGTGCACGGCATGGTCGAGTACGTCGACGGGACCGTCATGGCCGCGCTGTCGCCGCCTGACATGCGTCTGCCCATCCAACTGGCGCTCGCGTGGCCGGAGCGTCTGGACACGGCGCCCGTCCGCATGGACTGGACGGCGGGCCACGACCTCCGCTTCGAGCCGCTGGACGCCACGACGTTCCCGATGGTCGACCTCGCCGTGGAGGCGGGGCGCGCCGGCGGCACGGCGCCGGCGGCCTACAACGCCGCCAACGAGGAGGCCGTGGCGGCGTTCCTGGCCGGCCGCGTCCGCTTCGTCGACATCCCGCGCGTCGTCGCGGCAGTCTTGGAGGCACACGCCAACACGCCGGTCGCCGACCTCGCCGACGTGTTGGGAGCCGAAGCGGAGGCCCGCGCACACGCCGAGCGGGCCCTCGCCGCGCGACAGAAGGTGACGTAGATGGCACTGGCAATCTTCGTGGTGGTGATCGTCGGATCGATCATGGTCCACGAGGCGGGTCACTTCTTCACTGCCCGCTGGTTCGGCATGAAGGCGGAGCGCTTCTTCTTCGGGTTCGGGCCGACCCTGTGGTCCATCCAGCGCGAGGAGACCGAGTACGGCGTCAAGGCGATCCCCGCCGGCGGGTTCGTGAAGATCGCCGGGATGAACCGGTACGAGGACATCGACCCCCCCGACGAGCCACGCGCCTTCTACAACAGGCCCGCATGGCAGCGCGCGATCGTGCTTGTGGCCGGATCCTTGACGCACTTCGTGATGGCGGCGGTGCTGCTGTTCGTGGCGATGGGCTTCTTCGAGCTGCCACGCCTCGAGGACGGGGCGCCGGTCGGCAGCACCGAGGTGACCCAGATCGTGCCCGGCTCGCCCGCAGCGACCGCCGGTCTGCAGGAGGGCGACCAGATCGTGGCGCTCGACGGCGACGCCGTCGAGACGTTCGAGCAGATGCGCGACGCCGTCGCCGCCCAGCCGGGCGCGCGGATCGAGCTGGCCTACGAACGCGACGGCCGTACACGTACGACGTCGGTGACGCTGGACACCCGGACCGACGACGGCCGTGAGGTGGGCTTCATCGGGGTCGGCTCGGAGCGTGTCGCGCTCCAGCGGTGGACGCTGCCCGAGGCCTTCGCCGGTGCGTGGGTCGGCGAGTACTCGCTGCCCGCCCAGACGCGCTACGCGGTGGTCGGCATCGCGCAGGTGTTCCACCCCGACAGCCTGGCCCGCTGGCTCGCACAGGCCGACGGCGAGACACCTCGGACGGCCGACGGGCCGGTCAGCCTGATCGGCGCCGGGCAGGCGGCAACGGCGCTGGCGAGCATCGGCGCGTTCTCGTCGGTCATCGTGCTCCTCGCGCAGCTGCAGATCATCATCGGCACCCTCAACCTGTTGCCGCTGCCGCCGTTCGACGGCGGTCACCTGGCGGTCCTGGCCGTCGAGTCGGTCGTCAACGCCGTGCGCCGGCGCCGTGGCATGGCAGGTGACTGGCAGGTCGAGCCCTCGACGCTGATGCCGCTGACGCTGGCAGTGCTGCTGATGTTCGGCCTCTTCGCGCTGACGGCGATCTACGTCGACATCGTGAACCCGATCTCCGACCTGATCCAGTAGCGCATCCGACCACGGCGTCGGTACCGCGGGCCGCGGATAGGGTGGATGCGGAGATCCACGCGAGTCGTCTGCGAGGTACGTCCAACCATGGGCACGTCACTACCGATCCTGACCCAGCCGGCGCCGCAAGCGGCCGCCCACCAGCCGCCCGCGCGGCGGGCCTGCCGCACGGTGCACGTCGGCGACGTCGCGGTCGGCGGTGACGCGCCGATCAGCGTGCAGTCGATGACCACGACGCCGACCCACGACATCAACGCCACGCTGCAGCAGATCGCCGCCCTGAACGCCACGGGCGTCGACATCGTGCGTGTCGCGGTCCCCCGGCAGGAGGACGCCGACGCGCTCGCGGCGATCGCGGCCAAGTCGACCGTGCCGGTGGTCGCCGACATCCACTTCCAGTGGAAGTACGCGATGGCCGCCATCGAGGCCGGCTGCGCGGGGGTGCGCATCAACCCGGGAAACATCCGCAAGCACGACAAGGTCAAGGTGATCGGTGATGCCGCCAAGGAGCGGGGCATCCCGATCCGCATCGGCGTCAACGGCGGCAGCCTCGAGGACGTCGTCCTCGCGAAGTACGGCGGGGTGACCCCGGAGGCGATGGTCGAGAGCGCCCTGGCCGAGGCGCGCCTGCTCGAGGAGGTCGACTTCTACGACATCAAGATCTCGGTCAAGCACTCCGACCCCTGGGTGATGATCCAGACCTACCGCCTGCTGGCCGAGTCGTGCGACTACCCGCTGCACCTCGGCGTCACCGAGGCGGGCCCGCCCAAGACCGGCATCACCAAGAGCGCGGTGGGCATCGGCACGCTGCTCGCCGAAGGCATCGGCGACACCGTTCGCGTGTCGCTCACGCCGAAGCCAGGCGGCGATCGCCGCGAGGAGGTGTATGCCGCCTGCGAACTGCTCCAGGCCCTCGGGCTCCGGTCGTTTTCGCCGAGCGTCACCGCCAGCCCCGGCTGCGGCCGCACCACGAGCAGCACGTTCCAGGAGCTTGCCGAGCGCACGCAGGACTACATTCGGGAGCGGATGTCCGACTGGAAGCGGCAGTACGAAGGCGTCGAGACGCTGACTCTCGCGGTGATGGGCTGCGTCGTGAACGGGCCGGGCGAATCGCGGGCCGCCAATATCGGGATCAGCCTGCCGGGCACCGGCGAGGCGCCGACCTGCCCCGTCTACATCGACGGCGTGCAGTTCACCACCCTCACCGGCACTTACGAGGAGCTGGCGGAGGCGTTCAGGTCGCTCATCGAGAATTACGTGGCGACCCATTACCTCCGCCGGCCCCGGGCCTGATCAGGCCGACTTCTCCTGGCACGACTCGGCGACGATCGACACCGAGCGCACCTGCATCTCGCGGTCGACGAGCGTGCCGGTCACGCTCACCCGCTGCCCGACGTACGTCGGCAGATGCAGCCGATCCGCCCGATCGATCACGTCGATCGTGGACGCGCTGCGCCGGAGGAAACCGGACCGCCAGCTCCGGCCTTTCGGCGCCGCCTCGCCTGTCGTGTCCTTCAG